>CAYSXG010000305.1:0-4585 GCA_964434895.1 uncultured Solibacteraceae bacterium
CGGCGTCGGGTTCCAGCGCAGGTGGTCGCTCATGAAGGTGGAGGTGAAGTCCGTTTCGATCCAGAGCCCCCCCGAAACCACCTTGTCCACCTCCACCCCCTTGGATTCCGCCGGGGGCTGGCCCGGGGCCATGTAGGCCTTGACCACGGCGTCCCAGGTGCCTTCCAGGGCCTTCATGGCGAGGTGATGGGCCGTCGGCTTGGGCGCGGCATCCTGGGCCCCCAGGGCCAGGGCGCACAGGGCGAGGAAGAGGGGCTGCGGGCGCATGGATGCTCCTTGGGAATGGGTCGCCCTAGGCATCGGCGGGGAGGGGGGCCGGCTTGAAATCCGGTCCCGGCGTCGCCGGACCCTCCACCACCTCCGGCCTCTTCCACAGGTAGTAGATGGCCGGGTAGACCAGCAGCTCCAGCACGAAGGAGGTAAGCAGGCCCCCCACCATGGGCGCGGCGATGCGCTTCATGACGTCGCTGCCCAGGCCCGTGGCCCACAGGATGGGCAGGAGGCCCATGAAGGCCGCGCAGACGGTCATGGCCTTGGGGCGCACCCGCTTCACCGCCCCGTGGATGATGGCCTCCACCAGGTCCCCGGTGGTGCGCAGGCGCCCCTCGGCCCGGGCCTCGTCGTGGGCCAAGTCCAGGTAGAGCAGCATGAAGACGCCGGTCTCCGCGTCGAGGCCCATCAAGGCGATGAGGCCCACCCACACGGCGATGCTCAGGTTGTAGCCCAGCGCCCACAGGAGCCAGAAGGCCCCGATGGCGGAAAAGGGCACCGCGAGCATCACCAGGCCCGCCTTGAAGGCCGAGCGGGTGTTGGCGTAGAGCAGGCCGAAGATGAGGGCCAGGGTGATGGGCACGATGACCTTCAACCGCTCGTTGACCTCGATCATGTTCTCGTACTGGCCCGACCAGGCCAGGCTGGTGCCCGCCGGGACTTTCAGGCCGTAGCCCACGGCCTTCTTCGCCTGCTCCACGAAGTGGCCCACGTCCACCTTGGAGGCGTCGAAGTCCACCAGGACGTAGCCCGTGAGCAGCCCGTTCTCGTTGCGGATCATGGCGGGCCCCGTGACCATCCTCAGCTCCGCGATCTCCTCCATGGACACGGAGCCCCCCGAGGGAAGGGGCACGGCCACGTGGCGGAGGGCCCCCCAGTCCTCCCGGTAGCCCCGGGCGTAGCGCACGTTGACGGGGTAGCGGGCCCGGCCGTCCAGGAGCAGGCTCTGGTTCTCCCCCCCCACGGCGTTCATCACGGCCATGTTGGCCTCCTGGGCGCTGAGGCCGTAGCGGGCCAGGCGGTCCCGGCGGAGGACGAAGTCCAGGAAGTAGCCTTCGGCCGCCCGATCCGCGAAGGCGCTGCGCGTCCCCGGCACCTTCTGGAGGAGCCCCTCGGCCTCCTCCGCGAGCCGCTGGATCTCCTGGGGATTCGATCCGCTGATCTTGAGGCCCACCGGCGTCCGGATGCCCGTGCTCAGCATGTCCAGGCGGGCCTTGATGGGCATGGTCCAGCCGTTCACCACCCCCGGCAGGTCCAGCCGCCGGTTCAGCTCCTCCACCAGCTCGTCCTGGCTGATGCGGTCCCGCCAGAAGGGCCGCAGCAGCCCCTTCAGGGCCTCCGGGGCCCAGGCGGAGTACCAGCGGGGCCGTTCCCGCCACTGGGGCTCGGGCCTCAGCATCACCACCGTCTCCATCATGGAGAAGGGGGCGGGGTCCGTGCTCGTCTCCGCGCGGCCGGCCTTCCCGAAGACCCGCTCCACCTCCGGGACCTCCCGCAGCAGCTTGTCCTGCACCTGGAGCAGGGACCTGGCCTCGGTCACCCCGAGGCCGGGCCGGGTGGTAGGCATGTAGAGCAGGGTGCCCTCCCGGAGGGCGGGCATGAATTCGTGGCCCAGCCTCAGGTAGACGGGCACGGTGCCCAGCACCAGGAGGGTGGCCAAGGCCAGGGTGGACCGGGCGTGGCGGACCACGAAGCGGCAGGGCCCCTCGTAGATCCGGTGGAGCACGCGGCTGATGGGGTGCCGCTCCTCGGGGTGGTAGCGCCCCACCAGGGCCTGGGTCGCGACCCAGGCCAGCCACCGCGGCCGGAAATGGAAGGGGTCCATGCGCGCGAAGAGCATGCGCAGGGCCGGATCCAGGGTGACGGCCAGCAGGGCCGCGATGGCCATGGCCAGGTTCTTGGAGTAGGCCAGGGGCCTGAAGAGGCGGCCCGCCTGGTCCACCAGGGTGAAGACCGGCACGAAGGCCACGGCGATCACGAGCAGGGAGAAGAAGACGCTGGGGCCGACTTCCAGGAGGGCCTCGAGGCGCACCTCGTGAAAGTCCCCCCGCCTTCCCCCGGCCTCCCAGAGCTGGAGCTTCTTGTAGGCGTTCTCCACCTCCACGATGGCCCCGTCCACCAGCACGCCGATGGAGATGGCGATGCCCGCCAGGCTCATGAGGTTGGCGTTCTGCCCGAGCATGCGGAGGGGGATGAAGGCCAGGGCCACGGAGACCGGGATGGTCACGATGGGCACGACGGCGCTGGGGATGTGCCACAGGAAGACCAGGATCACCAGGGAGACGATGGCCATCTCTTCCACGAGCTTCCAGTTCACGGTGCGGATGGCCTCCCGGATGAGGGTGGAGCGGTCGTAGACCGGGACGATCTCCACGCCCTCCGGAAGCCCCGATTTCAGGTCCCCGAGCTTCTGGCGCACCCTCTCGATGACGTTCAGGGCGTTCTCGGAGCTGCGCATGACCACGATGCCGCCCACCACGTCCCCCTGGCCGTCGAGGTCGGCGATGCCCCGGCGCATCTCGGGACCGAGGGTGACCGAGGCCACGTCCCTCAGGAGCACCGGCGTGCCCCGCTCGCTTCTCAGCACCGCGTTCTCCAGGTCCTCCGGGGAGCGTACGTAGCCCCGTCCCCGGACCATGTACTCCCGGCCGGAGAATTCCACCAGGCGTCCGCCCACCTCGGAATTGGCCGCCTTCACGGCCCGGATGACGGCCTCCAGGGGCAGCCCGTAGCCCGCCAGCTTCTGGGGGTTCACGTTCACCTGCAGCTGGCGCACCTGCCCCCCGACGGTGGCCACCTCCGCCACACCGGGCACCGTCTGGAGGCCGTAGCGGAGGAACCAGTCCTGGAGGCTGCGCAGCTCGTCCAGGGTGTGGCGGCCCGAGCGGTCCACGAGAGCGTACTGGTAGACCCAGCCCACGCTGGTGGCGTCGGGGCCCAGCTCGGTCTGGACCCCCTCCGGCAACCGCGCCTGGATCTTGCTCAAGTACTCCAGCACCCGGGAACGGGCCCAGTAGAGGTCCGTGCCGTCCTCGAAGATCGCGTACACGTAGGAGAAGCCGAAATCCGAAAAGCCGCGCACCGCCTTCACCTTCGGGGCCCCCAGCAGGCCCGCGACGATGGGGTAGGTGACCTGGTCCTCCACGATGTCCGGACTGCGGTCCCACTTGGAATAGACGATCACCTGGGTGTCCCCGAGGTCCGGGAGGGCGTCCAGGGGCAGGGTGCGCATGGACCAGAAGGCGGTGGCCAGCGCCACGAGCGTGGCCGCCAGCACCAGGAAGCGGTTATGCGCGGAGAAGGCGATGAGGCGCCGGATCCACATCCCTCACCTCCCCCGCGCCATGGCCGCCAAGGCGGCCTTGAGGCGGGATTCCGAGTCCACCAGGAAGGCCGCCTTCACGACCACCTCCTCCCCCTCGGTGAGCCCGCCCAGGATTTCCACCCGATCGGGGCCCTGGGCCCCCGTCCTCACGCTCCTCGGCTCGAAGCGCCCCTCGCCGAGGGCCACGAAGACCACCATCTCGGTCCCGGCTTCCAGCACCGCGTCCCGGGGCACCGAGAGGGTGCGCCGCTCGGCCTCCCGGAACACCACCTCGCCGAAGAGATCCGGTTTCAGTCGGCCCCGGGGATTCTCCAGGTTCAGGCGCACCTTCGCGGTCCGGGTCCGGGGGTCCATCACCGGATCGATGAAGGCCACCTTCGCGGGCAGCGGGGCGCCGGGCTCCCCCTGGAGGGAAAAGGAGGCCCCCTGCCCCACCCGCACCCGGCCCAGGTCCGATTCCTGGACCTCCGCCACCACCCAGACCCGGCTCAGGTCCGTGATCTCCAGCACCGGGTCCCCGGGGGCCACCCGGGAGCCTTCGGCGATGGCCTTGGCGGAGACCACCCCCGAGGCCGGGGCCAGGACCGGCAGGGCCCGCAGCGGCTCCCCGCCCGCCTCCAAGCGGCGCAGGGAGGCCTCGGGCACCTCCCAGAGCCGCAGGCGCCGGCGGGCCGACTCCACCCATTCGCGGCTCCGGGCCTGGAGCTCCGGCGAGGCGCCGGCCTGCCCCTGGAAGCGCAGGGCCAGCAGGTACTCCTTCTGGGCCCCCAGGAGCTCGGGGCTCTGGAGCTCGAAGAGGGGCTGCCCGGCCGCCACCGGCTTCCCGACGAAGTCCGCCCGGAGGCCCTCGACGTAGCCCTCCACCCTCACGCTCACCTTGCGCACCCGCGTCTCGTCCGCCACCACGCGCCCCGGGGCCCGCCACTCGCCCCCCAGGGAGGCCAGGACCGCCTTGGCGGTGCGCAGGCCGATGAGCTGCTGGCGCCGGGC
>CAYSXG010000306.1:0-4575 GCA_964434895.1 uncultured Solibacteraceae bacterium
TTTCCGGCCTGCCGTGCCCGGGGGCGTCGGTGACTGCGGGAACGTGGCGGGCACCCAGGAGCGGAAGGACGAGGAGCTGCCCGCCTCGGCGATCGCGCGCCTGGGCCTGGACCAGCCGGCCATGCCCATGCAGGGGCAGCCGGGCTACGGGCCCGGCTACGGCGGCGGCGGCGGCGTGGGGAACCTGCTCACGGGCATGATGATCGGCAGCATGATGAGCGGCGGCGACCACCACCATCACCGCGACGACGAGGGATTCACCTCCTCGGACGCTTCCTCCACCAATTCCGATTGGGGGGGCTCCGGCTCTTCCTCCTCCTCCTCGGACTGGGGGGATTCGAGCTCCTCCTCGTCGGACTGGGGCGATAGCGGAGGCTCCTCGGATTCCGGCGGCGATTGGGGCGGCGGCGACTCCGGGGGCGGCTCGGACTGGTAATCCTCGCCCGCTTGTAACATCCTGGGGGATCCCTCCCGTCGTTCCGAACCTAGGTGAACCCCGATCCCGTTCCGGGCCTGCGGCGAGGCTTTTCTGGAGGATTGCCATGCCCGGACGCCGCACGTTGAAGGCCCTGACCTGGACCCTGGCGGCCGGGCTTCCGGCGGCCACCCTGGTGGCCCAGACCACCGGCGCCCTGACGGGCCGCGTCCTCACGCGCCAGGGGGCCCCCGTCCCCGGGGCGGTGGTGCGGCTCAGCGGGGCCAACCTTCAGGGCGTGCGGGTCGCCACCGCCGACGCCAACGGCAACTACCGCTTCGCGCTGCTGACGCCGGGGCGCTGCCAGCTCCTAGCCACCCACGAGGGGATGAACCCCGCCAAGGTGGAGGTGGTGGTGGGCCTGGACAAGACCGCCACCGTGGACCTGACCCTGGTGCCCGTGGCCACGGCCACGGTGGAAGTGGTCAGCGAGGTGGACAATCCGGTGGACCTCAAGAGCACCACCGCCGGGGCCACCTACACCTCCGAGACCTTCCTCCAGCTCCCCACCACCCGCGACTTCGGCAACATCGCCACCCTGGCCCCGGGCATCACCCAGGACCGGGAGGGCATCAAGGTCTACGGGTCCACCGGCGTGGAAAACAACTACATCGTGGACGGCATCAACACCACCCAGGTGGAGTTCGGCAAGCAGGGCAAGAAGATCCCCGTGGAGTTCATCCAGGAATTCCAGGTGAAGACCGGCGGCTACGAGGCGGAGTACGGCAAGTCCACGGGCGGCGTGGTCAACGTCCTCACCAAGTCCGGGGGCAACGAGTTCACCGGCGATCTTTTCTACTACCTGGAAAGCAAGGGGCTCCAGGCCTCCAACAAGCATTCCGGGGACACCCTGGGCGGCTTCAAGCCCCTGCCCGCGGGCTACCGCAACGCGGACTACGGCTTCGACGTGGGCGGGTACTTCATCAAGGACAAGCTCTGGTTCTTCCTGGCCTACGACCGCACGGAATACGACCGCCAGGATCTCATCAACGCCCAGAGCGCCTCCGGGGCCACCGCCAGCCAGCGCAGCCGCACGGACCTCTTCGCGGGCAAGCTCACCTGGCGCATCGACGAGTCCCAGAACCTGGTGGCCTCCTTCATCGGCGACCCGGCCAAGGTGACGGGGGCCGTGAAGGACCCCCTGGGGCCCCAGTCCACTTGGGACGGCATCCAGAAGGTGGGTGGCACGGACCTCAGCCTGCGCTACGAGATCACGGGCCAGACCTGGTTCGGCGAGTTCCAGGTGAGCCGCCACAAGGAGACCAATTCCATCCTGCCGGGGGCCTCCGGGGCGGACCTGCCCCAGCTGCAGCACCTGGACGGCTCCCTCACCGGGGGCTTCGGGCGCTGGGACAAGAAGGACTTCACCCGGGACAACGTCGGCGGCAGCCTCACCCGCGTCCTGGAGTTCCACGGCCAGCACGAGCTGAAGGCGGGCTTCGACCTCCAGAAGGACGTGGCGGACGTGAGCCGCAACTACTCCGGCGGCCAGTTCGTCGTGGAGCAGGTCGGGGGCGTGTATTCGCACCAGTACTGGACCTCCCCCGACGCCACCGCCGATCCCTGGTACGCCCCCGTCATCACCTTCTCCGCCCAGCCCCGCCACTTCAGCCGGGCCTACTTCCTTCAGGACAAGTGGTCCCCCAACGCCCGGCTCACCCTGAACCTGGGGGTGCGCTACGACAAGACGGAGATCGAGGACCAGTTCGGGGCCACCCGGATGAACCTCGCCCACGAGTGGGCCCCGCGCCTGGGCTTCATCTACGACTGGCGCGGCAAGGGCCAGGACAAGGTCTACGCCAGCCTTTCGCGCTTCTACGAGCAGGTCCCCATGGACCTCGTGATCCGCTCCTTCAGCTCGGAGATCAATCCGGCGGTGCTCAACTACAGCCCCACCGACATCAACCCGGACCCCCGGGCGGGCCAGAGCGTGCTGCGGGGCTCCTACATCGAGCCCGTGGACTACGACGTCAAGGGCGAGTACGTGGACCAGTTCATCCTCGGGATGGAGACCACCCTGCGCGACCGCTACGTGGTCGGGGCCAAGTTCATCCGCCACTACCTGGGACGGGTCATCGAGGACGCCCTGGACGTGGACTCGCCCAACGGCGACTTCTTCATCATGAACCCGGGCTTCAGCCAGACCGGGAAGAAGTACCCGCGGGCCACCCGGGACTTCCGGGGGGTGGAGCTGGATTTCCAGAGGAAGTTCGCGGACCACTTCACCTACCAGCTGTCCTACCTGTGGAGCGAACTGGTGGGGAACTACGAGGGCGGCTACTCCGGCGTCGGCTACTACGGCGGCACCGGGCAGACGGACCCCAACATCAACGCCGCCTTCGACGAGCCGGGCTTCGTGGTGAACAGCTACGGCCCCCTCTCCGGGGACCGCAAGCACCAGTTCAAGGCCAACGGCTACTACGAGTTCACCAACGGCCTCACCCTGGGGGCCTCGGCCTTCTACTTCTCGGGCACGCCCGTGAGCCGCCTGGGCAACGCGGACCAGGTGGATCCCTACTATTCCGGCCGCTACGAGGTCTTCGTGGCCCCCCGGGGCTCCGACGGGCGCACGCCGGACACCTATCAGGTGGACCTGAGCCTGGCCTACAGCCTGAAGATGGCCCGGAAGAGCACCCTGCGCTTCATGCTGAACGTCACCAACCTGCTGGACAGCCAGCCCGCCGTGGCCCTGGACCAGCGCTACAACCTTTCGGGCTCGGACGCGGGCCAGGGGAACCCCCACTACCGGATGCCCATCGCCTTCCAGGCCCCCCGCAGCATCCGCCTCGGCGTCCGATACAGCTTCTAACCGACCGCCGGGTGACGGAGCGGAGTCCTATGGACTCCGCGAAGTCGGGGACCCGGCGAGGGAGGCTCCGCCTCCACAAGCGAGCGAAGCGAGGGAGTGGGAGCGGGACGCGAGTCCCGCGATAGGTGGAGGTTATGCCACGCGACCGCCGGGTGACGGAGCGGAGTCCTGTGGACTTCGCGAAGTCGGGGACCCGGCGAGGGAGGCTCCGCCTCCACAAGCGAGCGAAGCGGGGGAGTGGGGCGAGGGCCAAGCGACCGCCGGCCCGCCTCGTGGGGTCCCCTGAACCCCAGGTTAGAGTACCTTCGGCACGCGGAAATGGCCCCGGTCGGCGGCGGGGGCGTTGGCCAGGGCCTGGGCCTGGGTGAAGGTCTCCACCGCGAGGTCCTCCCGCCGGGGAAGGGGCAGGCCCTGGGCGCAGGGCTCCACGTCCTTCAGGGCGAGCTCGTCCAGGGCCTCGGCGTGGCTCAGGAGCCGGGCCATGGCCTCCCTCATGGGCTCGATCTCCTCGGCCCGGAGCTGGAGCTGGGCCAGGCGGGCGCAGCGGAGGACGTCGTCGCGGGTCACTTCCATGGTCCCAGTGTACCTCGTCAGGGATTCAGGCCCGGAGCCTCAGGTCCGCGTCCGCGTTGGCCGTCCAGGGGTCGGGGTCGACAGCGAGGAGGGCCCCGGCGGCGGCGATCATGGCCCCGTTGTCGGTGCAGAGCTTCGGTTCGGGGATGGCGAGACGGAGCCCCAGGCGCTCGGCGAGGAGGCGGGCCTCCTCCCGCAGCCTGGAATTGCAGGCCACGCCCCCGGAGACCACGAGGCTGCGGGCCCCGGTGCCGCGGGCCTGTTCGGCAAGGGGCCCCAGGAGCCAGGAGGCCACGGCTTCCTGCAGGCTGAGGCAGAGGGCTTGGACCCGCGGGTCGTCGGGACCCGCCTGGGCCACGGAGGGGTCCTCCGCGATGCGCAGCTTCATGGCGGTCTTCAGTCCGGAGAAGCTCCAGCTGGGCTTGCCGTCGCGGAATTTGGGGGGGGTGAAGCGCCCGGCGGAAGCGGAGGCGCGGCGAGCGCAGGCGTCCACCACGGGGCCCCCGGGGTAGCCCAGGTTCAGCATGCGTGCGGTCTTGTCGAAGGCCTCGCCGGCGGCGTCGTCCCGGGTCTTCTGGAGCAGGTCCAGGTCCGTCCAGCTCCGAGACAGGTAGAGGTGCGTGTGGCCCCCGGAGACCAGCAGCACCAGGGCGGGGAAGGGCAGGCCCGGGGCGGCGAAGCGGGCGGGGTTGGGGTTGCCCATGCGGTTGTGGACCCC
>CAYSXG010000307.1:0-4573 GCA_964434895.1 uncultured Solibacteraceae bacterium
CCGCGGGGCTGCTCGGCGCCCGCTACCGCGAGGTGCGTCTCGAGGGCGGCCACATTTGGGAGCTCGGGAGCCGCCAGGGCTTCGGCCCCGCCGATCCGGGGCCGGCGGCGGGGGTCACGCTCCCACGCTGCCCATGCGGGCGAACTTCTGGTAGCGCTGTTCCACCAGCTCGCCGGAGCTGAGCTCGCTCAGCTCCGCGAAGGCGTCGCTGACGGCCTCCTTGAGGTTGAGGGCGGCCTGGTCCCAGTCGCTGTGGGCGCCCCCCAGGGGCTCCTTCACGATGGCGTCCACCACCCCCAGCTCCTTGAGGTTGGGGGCCGTGAGCTTGAGGGCCTCGGCGGCCTTGGGGGCCTGGCCGGCGTCCTTCCACAGGATGGAGGCGCAGCCCTCGGGGCTGATGACCGAGTAGGTGGCGTATTCCAGCATGAGGACCCGGTCCGCCACCCCCAGGGCCAGGGCCCCGCCGGAGCCCCCCTCCCCGATGACCACGGCCACCACGGGGACCCGGAGCTTGGCCATCTCGATGAGGTTGCGGGCGATGGCCTCGGCCTGGCCGCGCTCCTCGGCGTCCACGCCCGGATAGGCCCCCATGGTGTCGATGATGCAGAGGATGGGGCGCTTGAACTTTTCCGCCAGCTTCATGAGGCGCAGGGCCTTGCGGTAGCCCTCGGGCTTGGGCATGCCGAAATTGCGCAGGATCTTCTGCTTGGTGTCCCGGCCCTTCTCCTGGCCGATGACCATGACGGGGTTGCCGTCGATCCAGCCCAGGCCCCCCACGATGGCCGCGTCGTCCCCGAAGTGGCGGTCCCCGTGGAGCTCGTCGAAGCGGTCGCAGATCCGCTCGATGTAGTCCAGGGCGTAGGGGCGCTTGGGGTGGCGGGCCAATTGGACCCGCTGCCAGTCGGTGATGCCTTCGAAGACCTCCGCCTTGAGCTTGTCCAGGCGCTTCACCAGCCGCTCCCGCTCCCGGGCCTTGGCTGGATCCATGTCCAGGGCCCGGATCTGGGCCTCCAGTTCCAGGATCGGTCGTTCCAGCTCCGCCAAGTCCACGGGTCGATCGCTCATGAAACCTCTTCTCTTTCCGTCACCGCTCGATGTCAGCCTAAGAGTCTAATGCACCGGCCGCCCAGGGGCGAAGCCCCCCCGGGGGAGGCTTGAGGAAGGCCCGCGGGCAACCATACTGGTCCTAGGAAAGATCCGGGAGGTCCCATGCTCCTCGCCTTCGCCCTCGCCGCCGCCACGGCCCTCGGAAACGGCCCCAAGGACTGGCCCGTCCTGGAGGGCGCCAAACTGGCCCGGGTCCCGGGCCCCATGAACGTGCGCCTCCGGGACGAGGCTCCCGGCCTGACCCCCCGCGGGGACCTGCAGGTCCGCATCCGCCATTCGGCCCGCCATAGCCCCAGCATCCCCGCCGTCTCCCTCCCCTCCCATTCCTGCGTGATCCACGACCGCGTCGGCGACGTGGGCGGATGGAAGGCCTACCGGGCGGAGGTCCTGCCCCAGAAGAGCCTGAAGGTGCGCCTGCGGGGGGACCACGAGGCCTGGTTCAGGATCCGCACCGTGAACCGCTGGGGCCAGCTCGAGGAGGGCATGCTGCGCAACCTCATCCCTACCGGCAACCCCGAAGCCAGCTACAAGAACCCCAAGGCCGTCCCCAACGAGGTCTTCTTCATCGTGGACACCACGGAGCTGGGGGCCGAGGCCGAGGATTACCGCCTGGAGGTGGCGGCGGAGAACTAAGGCGCGGATGATCCTTGGCTGGCGGCCCCGTACACTGGGCGGGATCCCCGAGGAGCCGATGGTCTGCACACGGGCGTTGCCGCGCTTCATCTTGCCCGCCTCGGGCGGGAGGCTGGGGCCGTGAACGGCGGGCCCCCCTTCCCCGTCCTGGGCCTCAGCGGCGGCATCGCCGCGGGCAAGAGCCACGTGGCGAGGCTCCTGGAGGCCCGGGGCTGGGCCCTCATCGACGCCGACCGCCTGGCCCGGGAGGTGGTGGAGCCGGGCAGCGAGGGCCTGCGGGCGGTGGTGGAGGCCTTCGGGGCGGAGGTCCTGAGGCCGGACGGGACCCTGGACCGGGCCCGGCTCGGGGGCCTGGTCTTCGAGGACGCCGCCGCCCGGGCCCGCCTCAACGCCCTCCTCCATCCCCGCATCGAGGCCCTCCGGGAGGCCCGCCTGGCGGCCCTTCCCCCGAATACCCGGGGGGCCGTGCTGGACGCGGCCCTGTGGGTGGAGCGGGGACGGGCCCACCACTTCGACGCCTTCTGGGTGGTGGTGGCCCCGGAGGCCCTGCGCCTCGCCCGCCTGCGGGAGCGGGACGGGCTGGAGGAGGCCGAGGCCCGGGCTCGCCTGCGCGCCCAGAGCGCCGACGGGGAAAAGGCCCTCCACGCCGACCGGGTCCTCCTCAGCGACGGGAGGGACCTGGGGACGGCCCTGGACGAGGCGGAGGCCGACCTTCTGGCACACTGGAAGGAACGGCGCCCGCGCCGCTGGAGCCTCGCCATGACCGCACCCTTCTCCCCGGAGCAGCTCCGGGCCATCCTCGCCACCCTTCTTTCCAGGGGCGGCGACTACGCCGAAGTCTTCGTGGAAAAGCGCCGGTCCACCTCCCTGGGCATGGACGACGGGCGCATGGAGGACGTCCTGGCCAGCGAGACCTTCGGGACCTCCCTGCGCCTCATGGACGGCGAGACCACCCGCTTTTCCGACCTCATCGCCCCCACCTTCGAGGAGCTCCTGGAGGCCGCCGGCCTTCTCGCAGCGCCGGGGAAGGGCAGCCCCCGGGAAGTGCCCCTCCCCCGGGCCCAGCCCCACCCCACCCCGAGCCCCATCGAGCGGGATCCGGCCACGGTGCCCCTGGGGGAAAAGGTGGCCCTGGTGAAGGGGGCCGAGGCCCTGGCCCGCAGCCATGGGGAGGCCCTGCGCCCCGGGGCCGTCACCCAGGTGGCCGTGGGCTACGGGGATTCCACCCAGGACGTCTGGATCGCCTCGGCGGAGGCCTGGGAAGGCCCCGTGGAGGCCACCCTGGCCTGGGACCACCGGGTCCAGGGGGTCCTGCGCCTTTCGGTCACCGCCCGGGACGGCGAGAACCTCCAGACCGGCTTCCAACCCCTGGGCGAAACCCGGGGCTTCGAGCTCTTCAGCCCGGAGGCGGTGGCCGCCACCGCCCAGGAGGCCGTGCGCCTGGCCATCCAGGCCCTGGACGCCCGGCCGGCCCCCGCGGGCACCTTCCCGGTGGTGCTCTCCTCCACCGCCGGGGGCACCATGATCCACGAGGCCTGCGGCCACGGCCTGGAGGCGGACCTGGCCCTGGCGGGCATGAGCGCCTTCTCGGGCAAACTGGGCCAGAAGGTGGCGGCGGAATCCGTCACCATCGTCGACGACGGCACCCTGCCCCACAAGCGCGGCAGCCAGGCCGTGGACGACGAGGGCCGGCCCACCCAGCGGGTGGTGCTCATCGAGAACGGCGTGCTCAAGCAGTACCTGCAAAGCCGCAAGACCGCCCGGAAGATGGCCGCGGAGCCCACGGGCAACGGCCGCCGCGAAAGCTACCGCAACATCCCCATCCCGCGCATGCGCAACACCTTCCTGGCCCCCGGCACCGAGGCCCCGGAGGCCATCCTGCGGGACCTGGACCAGGGCCTGCTGGTCAAGCGCATGGGGGGCGGCCAGGTGGACACGGTCACCGGCAACTTCGTCTTCCAGGTCACCGAGGGCTACTGGGTGGAGGGAGGGGAGCCCCGCTACCCCGTGAAGAACGCCACCCTCAGCGGCTGCGGCCCCGAGGTGCTGAAGCAGATCACCCGCATCGGCGACGACCTCCGCCACTTCGATATCGGCACCTGCGGCAAGGACGGCCAGGGGGTGCCCGTCAGCGACGCCCTGCCCACCATCCTTTGCCCCTCCCTCGTGGTGGGCGGCACCGCCGAAGCCCTGCCCAGCGTGATCTGAAACCATGGCACGCATGGTTCCACCCATCTGGTTCGCGAACCTGTTCTACAGGGAAGGCCGCTTCCACCGGGGCCTGGCCTTCGCCTTCGTCGCCTACTGGGCCTGCATGGGGTGGTCCCTTTACCGCTTGATCGTGGAAGATCGATATCCCTACGAGCACCTCTACCAAAGCCTCCACGACCCCGGTGCCGGGAGCGTCCTTCTCCCCCTCGCCTTCTCCGCCATGCTCGGCCTATGGATCGCCCTCGAATCGATCCGGCCCACGGGGAGCCCCGATCCGACCGCCGGCATCGCCGGCGTCCTCACGCTGGCCCTCCTGACGGCGAACGTCTCCTTCTTCGCCGGCTCCCATCAAAAGGCCGCCCGCGCCGCCCGGATCGAGCGCGCCATCTACTTCAGCAACAACGACCCCATCCTCCTGGCCAAGTACCGGGATATCCGCGACGAGGCCTCCTACGGCGCCTTCGTCCAGGCGGCCGAGGGCGCCGGCGTGTGGAATGGCCGTGATTGAGGTCGTGCAGGGCGATATCCCCACCCCGGAGGTGGACGCCGGCGTCCACGCCGCCAACTCCAGACTGCCCGACCGCGGGGGCCTGGACAGGGCCGATCAGCGGGCCGCGGGCCC
>CAYSXG010000308.1:0-4573 GCA_964434895.1 uncultured Solibacteraceae bacterium
ACTGCCTGGGCCTCTGCCCCCAGTGCGGCAAGAACTGGAACAAGGGACGCTGTTCCTGTAATCCTGAAGCCAGCAAGGAGCCCAGCGTCCTGGCCAAGGCCCTCCAGGGCCTGAGGCTGAACCTGGAGCCGTAGTTTCACCCCCGACTTTTCCTAGGAGTCCGCCATGCCGAATCCCAAGCGCCGCCACAGCAAGGCCCGCCGCGACCGCCGCCGCGCCCACGACGCCCTCGACGTCCTCAGCGCCTCCCAGTGCCCCAACTGCGGGGTGTCCAAGCTGCCCCACCGCGTGTGCCCCTCCTGCGGCTACTACCGCGGCAAGCAGGCCGTCCGCGTCGCCGCTGGCGCCTAAGCACGCTTGACCACCCACCGCATCGCCCTGGATGTGATGGGGGGGGACCATGCCCCCCAAGCGACGCTCGCCGGGGCCCGCGAGGCCCTGGAAACCTGGCCGAGCCTCTTCCTCCAACTGGTGGGGGACGAGGCTCGGCTGGGGCCGTTGCTCCCGGAATTCGGGCTGGCGGGGGAACTGGCCTCCCGCATCGAGCGGGTGCACGCCCCCTCGGTGGTGAACTTCGACGACGAGCCCAAGGTCATCCTCAAGGAAAAGAAGGATAGCTCCATCCGGGTGGCGGCCCAGCTCGTCCGCGAAGGCCGGGCCGACGGCACGGTCAGCATGGGCCACACCGGGGCGGCCATGATGGCGGGCACCCTCGTGATCGGTAAGCTGGAGGGCGTGGACCGGCCGGGCCTCGCCTGCATGCTGCCCAATGTGAGCGGCCGTCCCACGGTCTTCATCGAGGTGGGCGCCAGCATCGATTCCCGGCCTGAGCACATCGCGGGCTTCGCGGTGATGGCCGCGGTCTTCGCCGAACAGGTGCTCGGCGTCCCCCACCCCCGGGTGGGCGTCATGAGCATCGGGGAGGAGGAGAGCAAGGGCACGGAGGCCACCCTCGGGGCGGCGGCCATCCTGCGGGGCCTGCCGGGCCTGAACTTCCTGGGCAACGCCGAGGGGCGGGACATCTGGAACGGGAAGTTCGACGTCATCGCCTGCGACGGCTACGTCGGCAACGTGGTCCTGAAGAGCGCCGAGGGCATGGCCGGCCTCATCAAGGAAGGGCTGCGCGCGGCCCTCGCCAGCGGGCCCAGGGCCATGCTCGGGGGCCTCCTCGTCCGGCCCGCCCTCACGGAGTGGTTCAAGCAGTTGGACTACCGGGAATACGGGGGCCTACCCCTTCTGGGCATCAAGGGCGTGTCCGTCATCGGCCACGGCTCCAGCGACGCCCGGGCCGTGAAGAACGGCATCGGGGCCGCCATCCGGGCCCTGGACGGCCACATCCACGAACGGATCCAAGCCCGCATCGCGCAGCTGAAACAACCCGACTGATCCGTCCAGGGGAGGATGACATGAGCAAGGTGGCGTGGCTGTTTCCGGGCCAGGGTTCCCAGGCCGTGGGCATGGGGATGGCGCTGGCGGCGGCGGAGCCCGCGGCCCGCGCGGTGCTGCAGGAGGCCGATGAGGCCCTGGGCTTTCCTCTTTCGGGCCTGATGGCGGAGGGGCCCGAGGAGACCCTCAAGCTGACGGAGCATACCCAGCCCGCCATCCTGACCCACAGCACGATGGCGGTCCGGGCCTACGGCCACCGGCTCCCCAAGCCCGACTTCGTGGCGGGGCACTCCCTGGGGGAATATTCGGCCCTGGTGGCCGTCGGGGCCCTGGCCTTCCCGGAGGGGGTGAGGACCGTGCGGGAGCGGGGAAGGGCCATGCAAGAGGCTGTGCCCGTGGGGGTAGGGGCCATGGCGGCCCTCCTGGGCATGGCGACGGGGGACGTGGAGGCCGCCTGCGCGGAGGCGGCCGAAAGGACGGGGCTGACCGTGGTCCCGGCCAATTTCAACGGGCCCGGCCAGATCGTGGTGGCGGGCCATCGCGAGGCGGTGGAAGCGGCCATCGAGGCCGCTAAGGCCCGGGGGGGGCGGAAGGCCATGCTGCTTCCCGTAAGCGCCCCCTTCCATAGCCCCTTGATGGAACCCGCCCGGACCCGGATGGAGCCCCTCCTCGCCGCCCTGGACCTGCGGGTCCCCGCCTGCCCCCTGGTGAACAATGTGGACGCGCGGCCCGTGGAGGCGCCCCAGGAGCTGCGGGAGGGCCTTCGCCGCCAGATCCCCGGCGCCGTGCGCTGGGAGGCCACCCTGGACCTGCTGCTGAAGGAGGGGGTCACGACCTTCCTGGAGCTGGGCCCCGGTAAGGTGCTTTCGGGCCTGGTCAAGCGCCAGGCCAAGGAGGCGGGCCTCGCGGTGGACGCCTACTTCGTCGGGGCCCCGGAGGACCTGGTCCAGCTCGGGTGGGAGGTCCCGGAACCCTCTCCGAAAAATTAACATCTCTTAACACCGGTCCTTCCCCCGGGCGTGGAAAAGTTAGGCCTGGGTGGCGCGGGGATCCTTCCCCTTCCACGGAGGGGGGAACGTGTTTTGGAAGCGGCTCGCGGCGGGGATGGTGGGGATGGTCCTGGCCGCGGCCCCGGCCCCCCGGACCCGCAACGTCGTGCTGGTGATGGTGGACGGCCTGCGCTGGCAGGAGGTCTTCCGGGGGGCGGATCCCGCCCTGGTGGCCAAGGCCCGGGCCAAGGGCAACCTCGGGAGGGCCTCCCGCTTCGAGGCCGGTTCGGACCTGGCCCGGCGCCGGAGGCTGATGCCCTTCCTCTGGTCCCGCCTGGCGCGGGAGGGCCAAGTCTTCGGGAACCGCAGCCGGGGGAGCTGCTGCCAGGTCCTCAATGGCCGCAACGTGTCCTACCCCGGCTACAGCGAGACGCTCTGCGGCTATCCCGACGAGGGGATCCTGGGCAACGAGCCCCATCCCAACGCCAACGTCTCCGTGTTCGAATGGCTGCAGGAGCGCCGCCCGGATCTGCGGGGGCGGGTGGAGGCCGTCGGTTCCTGGGTGACCACGAGGGCCATCTTCAACCACCAGCGCTGCGGCTTTCCCGTCCACATCCCCGGGGAGGGCAGGCCCTTCGACCAGCTGGACGACGGCAGCCTGGAAGCGGCGCTGGCGGCCCTTCGGGAGCGCAAGCCCCGCCTGCTCTTCCTCATGATGGGGGAAACGGACGGTTGGGCCCACCGGATGAACTACGGCCGCTACCTCAAAGCCGCCGCCCGCATGGACCGCCGGATCGAGCGTCTCTGGTCCACCCTCCAATCCCTGCCGGAGTACCGCGGCACGACCACCCTCCTGCTGACCACGGACCACGGCCGCGGGGCCGGGGTCAAGGACTGGTGGGACCACGGGCCCGAGGTGGCCGGCGCCGAGGCCACCTGGGCGGCGGTGATGGGGCCGGACACCCCGGCCCTCGGCGAGCGCGGGAACGGGGCCTCCCTCTTCAACCGCCGCATCGCCGGGACCATCGCGGCCCTCTTCGGCGAGGACTACGGCCGGCACCAGCGGAGGGCCGGAGCCCGCCACCCCGAGCTCTTCGCCCGCTAAAATCGACCCCTGGGGGCGTCGCGTGGGGTCCTTGATTTATCTGCACGGTTTCGCCTCGGGCCCGAAGGGCGCCAAGGGTAGCTTCTGCCGCCATTGGGCCGAGGAGCGGGGCCTTTCCTTCCGGGCTCCGGACCTGAACCTCCCGAGCTTCGAGGCCCTGACCCTTTCGGCCCAGGTGGCCGAGGCCGAGCGGGTGGTGGGGTCCGAGGGGGTTCCCCCGGTGGTGGTGGGGTCGAGCCTCGGGGGGCTGATCGCCGCGGCCCTGGCCCATCGGGGGGCGCCCCTCCGGCGCCTGGTCTTGCTGGCCCCGGCCTTCGGATTCGCCCGGCGGCGCCTGGAGGTGGAGGACTGGAGGGTCTATCGGGAGCGCGGGGAAATGGAGGTCTTTCACCATGCCGCGGGGCGTCCCATGAGGTTGGGGCCGGACCTGCTGCGGGACCTGCCCCGCTGGATGGATGAAGCCGCTTGGGGACTGCCCTGTCCCGCGGTGATCCTGCACGGGCGCCGGGACGAGAGCGTGCCCCTGGCGGAAAGCGAGGTCTACGCCGCCCGGAACCCCCGGGCTCGTCTGCACATCCTGGAGGATGACCACGCCCTGCTGGCCCCGGCGACCTTGGAGCTGCTGGCCCGGGAATTGGAGATCGCCTTCGCCTGATGCCCGGAGTCCCCATGCTGCCCCTCGTCCTCTCCCTCGGGGCCCCCGCGCCGGTCCTGGGAGTCCCTTCCCCCCCGGTCCCGCGGGAGGTCGGCTTTGGGGGCTTCAACCTCGTGCCGCTGAAGGCCTCCGTGCTGCCGGGGGAAGGGCCCTGGTTCGCGGTGCTGGTGGCGGATTCCGGCCCCACGGACCGGGACTGGTCCAATCCCCTCCTGCCCCAGGGGCGGGCGGGGAAGGACTTCGCCCTGTGGCTCCAGGGACAGGGCCTCGGCAGCCTGCGCTACGACAAGCGCTTCCTAGGATCCAAGGATCCCGGCCTGGACATCAGCCTGGACCCCCAGGTGGGGGACGTCCGGGCCGGCCTGCGGGCCGCCCGGGCCCCGCCCGGGGCAAAGGGGACAGAGCCCCCGCCGGTGGGGCACGGAGAAGGGGCCCTGC
>CAYSXG010000309.1:0-4569 GCA_964434895.1 uncultured Solibacteraceae bacterium
GGAGGACCGGCGGGCAGAGGGGTGGGCCGCAGGGGGGGGGAGGGGGCGTGGGGGTCGGGGTCCCCCGGCGCAGGTCCAGGGGCCGTATCGAGGGCTGCGTGTGGGCGCGGGCCCGCCTCGTCCGCGTAGGCCCCCATCTCCGTCGTCGGCACGTAGCCCCGATGGTTGGGGGAGCGGCCGATGTAGCAGTCCATCTTCTCCGCGAGGGGCCGGGCGAAGTAGGCCTTCCCTTCGGCCTGGACCCGATCGATGCAGGCCTGAGGAATCCCGTGGTTCCGCAGGTAGAGGCAGCCCCATCGCTCCGCCAGCTCCGGCTGCCCCCGGGCGCAGCCCGCCCCGCCTGCGGCGGCGCCGACCAAAGGTCCGATGTCCAGCACCGGCGGAAACCCCATCCTGACCACCCGCTTTCGGTAAAGATCCATGATAGGGGCACCCCGGGGTAGGCTGGTTCTGGAGTCCCCATGAATCCCGAGACCCGAATGCTCGTCGAACCCGTGACCCTCTGCGGCCAGGCCGTCCGCCTGGAGCCCCTCACACGGGACCACCTGGCCCCCTTCGTCCGGGCGGGCCTGGATCCCGAACTCTGGCGCTGGGTCCCCAGCCCGGTTCGCAGCGAGGAGGAGATGGCCGCCTATGTCGAAAAGGCCCTCGACGAGCGGCAGCGGGGCCTTTCCCTCCCCTTCGCCATCGTCGATCTGCTTAGCGGGCAGGTCATCGGCAGCACCCGCTACGCCAACATCGAGCCCGCCCACCGCCGCCTGGAGATCGGGTGGACTTGGATCACCCCCACCCACCAGCGGACGCGGGCCAACACCGAGGCCAAGCTGCTCCTCCTCACCCACGCCTTCGAGGCCCTGGGGGCCATCCGCGTCGAGCTCAAGACCGATTCCCTCAACCAGCAGTCCCGGCGGGCCATCGCGCGCCTGGGTGCGGTGGAGGAGGGCACCTTCCGCAACCACATGATCCTTCCCGGCACCGGGCGGGTGAGGCATACGGTCTACTTTTCCATCACCGACGCGGAGTGGCCGGCGGTCCGATCCGGGCTCCGGGGGCGCCTCCGCTGAGGGGGCCCCGCCGGAACGATCCTGATCCCTGATTTTCGAGCCGGTGCACTAGGATAGGACCACCATGCTGCGCTGGTTCCTGATCAGTGCCCTAGTGATCCTGGCGGGACGCGCCCTCCCGGGACAAATGCCCTCCTATCGCCGCCTCACCGGAAGGGACGGCCTGCCCCAGAGCCAACCTCAGGTCCTGATGGAGGACCGCAACGGCTTCCTTTGGGTGGGCACCCACGGCGGCGTCGCCCGGCTGGGGGGCCAGGGCTTCCAGACCTTCGGGGGCATCTCCGGCCT
The DNA here is from genome assembly GCA_964434895.1 of uncultured Solibacteraceae bacterium. GTDB lineage: Bacteria > Acidobacteriota > Holophagae > Holophagales > Holophagaceae > CAYSXG01. The sequence goes on from CAYSXG010000309.1 coordinate 1,353, forward strand.
GAAGGGCAACCGCGTCTCGGCCCTGCTGGAGGCGCCGGACGGCTCCGTCTGGGTGGGCTACGAAGATGGCGGCCTGGTCCGCATCGAGGGCGACCACGTCAGCCTCTTCGGCCCCTCCCAGGGCCTGGAAGTCCTGGACACCTTCTCCCTCGCCGTCGGAGGGGACGGCCAAGTCCGGGTGGGCACGCGGGAGGGCCTCTTCCTCGCCCGGGGCTCCCGCTTCGAGCGGGTGCCCCTCCCGGCCCCTTGGGCCCAAAGCCCCATCTTCTCCCTGGCCGTGGATCCCTCCGGAGGGATCTGGATGGGTTCCGTGAATGGAAGGCTGGGCCGCTGGGACGGCCACGCCCTCCAGGAAGCCACCCTGCCCCTGGAGGGCGGGGGGGGCGACGTGCTCGCCCTTCGCTGGGACCCCTCCGGGCGCCTCTGGGCCATGGGGAGCCGGGGCCTGGCCTGTCGGGCCCCCTCCGGCCGCTGGGAGGCCCTTCCCCTCCCCGGCCAGGCCCGCCCCTCGGGCCTGAACATCGACGCCCGGGGGGAGGTCCTGGTGGCCCTGGGCACCGACGGGCTTCTGAGCCTGGATCCCCAGGGCAATCGCCACCTCCTGGGCCCCCGGGACGGAATCCCCAAGGAGGGCCTCTTCTCCGCCCTGAGGGACCGGGGCGGGCGCCTCTGGCTGGGCACCAACGGGGACGGCCTCGCCGTGCGCGCGGTGCCGGGCCTGGTGCATTTCGGCGGGGGCCAGGGACCGGACCTCGGGGGGGTCCTCGCCTTCCTGGAATACCGCCCCGGGGACCTCTTCATCGGAAGCAGCCGGGGCCTCTTCCGCTGGCAGGAGGGCCGGGGCTTCGTGGGGGAGTGGGGGGCAGGCCAGGGCCTCCCCAGCCCCGTGGTGCGCGCCCTCCACGCCGACGGCCGCGGGGGCCTCTGGGTGGCCACCACCAAGGGCCTCGCCCACTGGCGGGAGGGGCGCGTCGCTGCCGCCCCGGCCCCCCTGGGCGAGACCCCCATCACCCACCTCCAGAGGGTGGGGGACCTGCTGTGGGCCGCCACGGACAAGGGGCTGGTCTGCCTGAACGAGCGGGGGACCCAGGTGGACGCCTTCGCCCTCCCCCCCGAGGCCGGGCAGCGGAACGTGTACAGCCTGCGCCTCACCCGGGAGGGCCTCCTGGCCGGCACCATGCACGGGGTCTACCGCTTCGCCGACGGCGCCTTCCAGCGGATCTGGGGCGAGGCCCCCTTCGCCTCCCAGCCCATCTCCGATATCCGGGAGGACCTCGAGGGGCGCTGCTGGGTGGCCACCACCAAGGGGCTCTACGTTCGGAAGGAGGGGGCCTGGCGTCGCCTGGGCATCGCCGAGGGCCTGCCGGACGAGCTCATCTTCCTGCTGGGGGACGCGGGCAGGGGACGGATGGTGGTGGGGGGAGGCAAGGGCATCTCCATCCTGGACGGGGAGAACCTGCTCACCATCAATCAGAACCTGGGCCTGCTTTCGGACGAGACCAACCAAGGGGGCGTGCTCCTGGACGGGCAGCGGCGCCTCTGGATCGGCATGATCGGGGGCATCAGCCGCCTGGAGACCGATCTCCTGCCCGCCCGCTTCGAACTCCCGGCCCCGATGGTGGAGGAGATGAGGTGGCCCGAAGGCTTCGCGGCCTTCCCCAAGGAGGTGCGGATCCCCCCCCGCACCCGGACCCTGGACTTCCACTGGGACATCGGGCTTCCGGCCTCGGGGGGGGGCCTGCGCTACCAGGTGAGGGTCCGGGGCCTGGAGCAGGAATGGCGGCCGGTGGAGGGGGGGCACGTCCCCTACGGTCGCCTCCCCCCGGGCAGCTACGAATTCCTGCTGCGGGCCTCCCTGGACGGGGTGCACTGGGCCGAGGCCCGGCCGGTCCTCTTCCAGGTCCAGGCCGCCTGGTACGAGTACACCGCCGGGCGGGCCATCATCCTGCTCTTCCTGCTGGGGATGGTGGCCGCCGCCGTGGCCGGGCGCATCCGCCACCTGAAGCGGGCCCAGATCGAACTGGAGAACAAGGTCCAGGAAAGAACGGCGGCCCTGGCGGCCTCGGAGCGGAAGGCCCGGGAGGCCAGCCTGGCCAAGAGCACCTTCCTGGCCAACATGAGCCACGAGCTCCGGACCCCCCTCAACGCCGTGCTGGGCTTCGCGCAGCTCATGGCCCGGGACCCCAAGCAGAAGGCCGAGACCCAGGAGAACGTGGGGCGCATCCTGAGGGCCGGAGAGCACCTGCTGGGGCTCATCAACGACGTCCTGTCCATCTCCAAGATCGAGGCGGGCAAGATCATCCTCAACACCCGCCCCTTCGACAGCCACCACTTCATCAAGGCCATCGTGGAGATGGCGGAGGTGCGGGCCCAGGCCAAGGACCTGGCCTTCCGCCTGGAGGAGGGGGCGGGGATCCCCGAGCACCTGGAGGGGGACGACGGCAAGCTGCGCCAGGTGCTCCTGAACCTGGTGGGCAACGCCATCAAGTTCACCGAGGCCGGGGGCGTGGTGCTGCGGGTGGACTACCGGGAGGGGCGGGCCTTCTTCGAGGTGGAGGATACGGGGCCCGGCATGGCCCCGGAGGAGCTGCACGAGCTTTTCGGGGCCTTCTACCAGACCCAGACCGGCCTCCGGCAGGCGGAGGGAACGGGCCTGGGCCTGCACATCGGCCAGGCCATGATCCGCCTCATGGGCGGGGAGATCCGGGTCCGCAGCGAGGTAGGGAAGGGCAGCGTCTTCTCCTTCGACGTGCCCCTCCCCGAAACCCCGGACAGCGTCCGGAAGGAGCCCTACCGGAAGGTGACGGGCCTGGAGCCGGGCCAGCGGGCCCTCCGGCTGCTCATCGTGGACGACCGGCCCGAGAACCGCCTCATCCTCGTCAAGCTCTTCGGTTCCATCGGCTTCGCCACGGAGGAGGCGGGGGATGGCCTCATGGCCGTGGAGACCTGGGAGCGCTGGGCCCCGGACGTCGTCTTCATGGATATCCGGATGCCCAAGCTGAACGGCTTCGAGGCCCTCCGGCGCATCCGCGCCTTCGAGGCGGAGCGGGGCCTGCCCCGGACGACGGTCATCGCCTTGACCGCCAGCGCCTTCGACCACGATCATGACGCCATGCTCCAGGCCGGATTTGACGACCACGTGGGGAAACCCTTCAAGGAAGCGAGCCTCGTTGAGTCCCTGGCCCGGTCCTGAGGCGTCCGCCTCACCGGTGACCCC
>CAYSXG010000310.1:0-4565 GCA_964434895.1 uncultured Solibacteraceae bacterium
TGGAAGCGCGCCCAGGTGGCGATGGTGCCGCGGGGATCGTTCGCCGAGGCGTCGTAGTCCCCCGGGGGGAGGTAGAAGGTGGCCTTGCCGCTGGCGTCGGAGGTGGATTCGGTGCTGAAGTCGAGGGCGTCGCCGCCGCGGTAGGCGAGGTGCAGGGCCGCCCCCACGACGGGTTGGCCCTCCTGGGTGACCGTGAGCACCACGGGGCCCTTGTCGTGGGTGGTGATCGAGACCTCCGCGGTCTGCCCGGCCACCACGTTCACCACTCCCTTGCCCATCTGGCGGCTATCGGGATCCCAGGCCTCCAGGCTGACGGGCCCCGTGGGCAGGACCTGGAAGCGGAAGCGGCCGTCCACGCCGTCCATGCGGGTGGGGGACACGCCCAGCCAGCGGCCGCCCTGGTAGGCGTCCACGCGGCCGGCGGAGACCAGGGTGCCGTCGGCACGGTAGAGGGTTCCCAGCACGTCGCCCACGGGCTGGAGGCGCACCACCACCTCGGCGTTGCCCCCGCCGTCGGGGATGGAGACGGTCGCGACGCCCTGGAGGCCCGTGGGATTCTTCAGCCCCACGGAGATGGAGCCTTCCAGGAGGTCGTCGAAGACCAGCCGGCCCTGCATCTCGGGCCTGAGCTTCTGGGCCAGGGGGGGCAGGTCGTCGGCATCGAGGATGGAGACCCGGGGACAGTCGAAGTAGCTGGCCTTGGTGTGGGTGAGGGTCACGACCCCTTCGGGGAGGATCTGCCCGAAGCTGTCCTGCACCGTCACCGTGAGGCTGCCCTTGCCCCAGAGCCGCAGGTTCCGCACCTGGCTGGACTCCTTCTTCATCTCCACCTGGGCCACGGCGATATCGCCGCTCACCGGGTCCTCCACCCGCAGCTTGTAGCAGCCTTCGGGAATGACCTTCGCGAAGTGGTACTTGCCCCCTTCGGTGGTGAAGATGATGAGCTCGCCGATGCTGCCCCCGATGAGGCGCACCCGCACGTCCGGCGCCACGGGGGTCTGGCCGTCCCGCTTGTAGATCACGCCCTTCAGCTCCCCGGCGAAGCTGCTGGAGAGGAAGAGGTCCCGGGTCTGGACGTCGTCCGCCTTGTTCGCGAAGTCCCCGGCGGACTGGACCTCCACGGGGAAGAGGTCGCTGTTGGCGTGGAGGGTGTACGTGCCCTGGGGCAGCCCCTTGAAGCTGTACTTGCCTTCCACCCCGGTGGAGGTGGCGCCGGTGGTCTCCTGCTGCATCAGGCCCCAGCGGGAGTTGCCTTCCTCGGAGGGGCTGATGTTCGGCAGCAGGCCGTCCACCCAGATCTGGGCCATGGCGGGGATCTTCTGGGCCCCTTCCAGGGGCTGGTAGACCACGCCGCTCACCTGGTTCTGGCCCACGAGGGGGAGAACGAGGTCCAGGGGCAGGTCCTGGCCGTCGGCCACCTGGATGTTCATGGGCGGCATGGCCGTGCGCAGGTCCGGACCCACCGCCGCGAGGCGGAAGGGGCTCCCCACCGGCACGTTGGGCAGGATGAAGGCCCCGGTCGCCCCGGTGATGACGAGGCGGTTCTTGTTCATGTCGTCGTAGACCGGCGGGATGGCCACGTAGGCCCCCTTCACGGGGGTGCCATCGGGGCGCCTGATCGTCCCGTGCAGGGTCCCCCGCGGGGGCATCGTCGTGCGGATGAGACGGTCCTCCCCGGACTGCACGACCACGCTCTCGCTCTCGGTGCGCCCGGTCCAGGCCGGGTGGTAGGCGTAGACCGAGAAGGAGCGGCCCATGGGCACGGGGCGCTTGGGGGCGGCGCCGTTCTCGTCCGTGATGGCGAAGGCAGGCTCCCCCGGGCGGGCGCTCTCGGACAGGTAGACCCCCTGGAGCGGGCGGCCCGCGGCGTCCACCACCAGGAAATGGGCGTAGGCCTGGTCGGTGGGGGGCAGCATCTTCAGGGTGATCTCCTGGGTGGAGCCGGGATCCAGGAAACCGCGCCAGTCGGTGACGGTGCCCATGGGCAGTCCGGGGGCCATGAGGCCCACGTCTCCCGCCGGGACGTTGGAGAAGGTCACCCATCCATCCGCCGAGGCCGTGGCCTGCTCCGGCCAGACCAGGGCGTTGGCCGAGGTGCCGCTGCGCATGAGGCCCGAGGCGATGCCGAGGCGGATGAACTGGTTGAGCACCGCGTGGCCGTCCAGGTCCAGCAGCCGCGCCCTCAGGGTGCCCGTGGGGGCCTCCAGCACGACGTTCTGGTGGACGGTCTCCCCGTCCCGGGAGATCTCGTTGCTGGCGGCGGCGCCGAAGAGGCCCTTCAAGGCCCGGATGGAGAAGACGCCCGTCTTGAGGTTGTCCACCTTGTAGTAGCCGTTGGCGTCCGTCACCGTGGACTGGACGAAGGTGCCTCCCCCGGTGCCCTGGGTCATGGGGTTGGTGGGCTGCTCCTGGATCACCTGCACCTGGGCGCCGGCCACCGCGGTGCCCGTGGAGTTGAGGACGTAGCCGTCCACGCCGCCCTTGCCCTCGAGGACGAGGTCCATCTCGATGAGCTGGCCGTTGCCCAGCACCGAGGCCTGGGCCCAGGCAGCCCCCTCCGCCGTGGCCCCCTTGAGCAGCATGGGGCCGATGGCGAAGCTGGCGGGCTCGGGCACGTAGTCCAGCTGGTAGGAGCCGTCGGCCTCCGTGTCGAAGTTGGAGACCAGGGCGTAGTGGCTGAGGACGTCCTCGTCCAGGAACTCGAAGCCCGTGGCCAGGTCCACGTTCCCGACCTCGGACTGGGCCTGGTACCAGTAGGTCATCTGGGCCGGGAGGCCGCCCCCGTTGGCCTTGCGCACCTTGCCCCGCACCAGGGCCCCGCCCGGGATATCGCCGCTGAGGATGGGCCAGGCCAGGTTTCCGGTCAGGGCGTTCCCGGCGGCGTCGGTCCAGCCGGGCCCGAAGCTGAGCTGGCGCGGCACGTAGGGGCCCACCGGGCGCTCCATGTAAAGGCTCGCGACCCGCGCGTAGGCCTTGAAGAGGGCCGGCGGGGCCGGAGCGGGGAGCCCGGTGTCGGGGTCCGCCGGCAGGGCCTTGCGCCAGGGAGCGTTGGCCTCCACCTGCACCAGGGCCTTGGCCGCGTTGAAGCCCTCGTCCCCGGACGGCAGGTTCAGGGCCATGGTGGGCCGGTTGAAGAGCATCATCACGTGGGTGCCGTAGGGCGTGGCCGAAGGGTCCAGGTCCAGGTCGAAGCGGTGCACCGCCAGCACCCGGAAGGGTTCCTCCGCCAGATCCCGGGTCTCCCGGGAGGGGGCCGTGGACTGGGTGGTCCCGTTGGTGCGCAGGGCCACCACGCCCTCCCGCAGGGCACCCAGATCCACGGTCCAGGACTGGCCGGGAATCAATTCCACGTCGTAGAGGTTGGAGGTGGGGGCGACCCCGACCACCGGGGCCGCCGTGGCCACCCTCAGGCGCTGGACGTCGTTCCCCTGGTTGGTCAGGCCCAGGCGCACTCCCGGCTGGGCCAGGGGCAGCTGGACCCAGCGGCGGTCCCCTTCGCCGGCCTCCGCCGCCCCGGGATAGGCCAGGGAGGGGAGGATGGACTTCGTGGAATCCCCGGACTGGATCAGGCGCCCCTGGGCGTCCAGCATCTCCACCAGCAGGCCCGGCTTCGCCCCCTCCAGGGCGGCGGCGGCGAGGGTGGCGAAGGAGGCGTTCCACGGCTGCAGCTCCGCCAGGCGGTCAGGCAACCCGTGGACCGGGTCCGCCCAGGTCCAGGCGTCCATGAAGGCCCGACGGAGCTGGTCCCCAGCCTCCGTGGTCCGCACCAGCTGGTCGAAACCCCGATCCGGGTTCTGGATGAACATCTGCCAGAGCCGCGACCACACCCGGGCCTTGTCCACGCCCATCTTGAGGAAGAGGCCCTGCTCCGAAAGGTCCTGGGACATCTGGCCGGTCACCGCAGCCATGGAGATGGGGAGCACCCCCGGGGGCAGGGCCCCCTTGGTGGTGGCCACGGAATAGGCCTGGCCCAGCACCCGCAGCATGGCCTCCCGCAGGGCCTCGGGCAGGCCGCCGCGGCCTTCCAGGGTCTGGGGTAGCACGAGCGTATCGGGGTTCAGGCGGACGTTGCGTTCCCCCAGGCCGGTGCTGAGCTGGAATCCGATGGTCCCCTGCTCCATGTAGAGGTAGGAGCTGCGCACCTCGCCGTTTCGCAGGGCCCGCAGCTTGAACTTGAAGACCGCCATCTCCCCGGGCTTGAGCGTGTCGACGGGCTGGTTGAGGTCCTCCACCAACTTGACGCTGCCCAGGCGCGAGCGGTCCAGGGTCACCGACACGCCGTTGGCCAGGGTCCCGGAGGTGTTGGTCAGGCGGGCCTCGAGGGTGTACTCCTCTCCCCGGCGCACCACGTCCGGGTGCACCAGCACCAGGTTGAAGTCCGGGTTGCGCACCAGCAGCTTGCCCTGGGCGTGGCCGAGCAGGGGCACGGGCTCCGTGAGGCCCCCTCCCTCGAACTGGCCGCGGATTTCGAAGTTCACCTGGTGGTCGCCCTCCTTCAAGGCCTCCAGGAAGAAGGTGGCCATGCCCGACTCCCCGGCCTTCAGGACCGGGTCCCCGGAACCCGG
>CAYSXG010000311.1:0-4554 GCA_964434895.1 uncultured Solibacteraceae bacterium
CCCCCCGGTGGTGCCGCACCGCTGCAACAGCCTGGCGCTCACATCCCTGGCCTCGGAAAAGGTGGTCTCCGTGAGCGCGGTGGGGAGCTTGCACCCCCAGCACGAACCGGGAACCCTGCGGCTGCCGGACCAGTTCATCGACCGGACGATGCACCGCGCCAGCAGCTTTTTCGGGGAGGGGCTCGTGGCCCACGTGGGCTTCGCGGACCCCCTGTGCCCTTGGCTGAGAGGAAAGCTTCTTGAGGCGGGGCGGGAGCTCGGGCTTCCCATCGAGCCCTGCGGGACCTACGTCTGCATGGAGGGGCCCGCCTTCTCCACCCGCGCCGAAAGCCGCCTATACCGCTCCTGGGGGGCCGACATCATCGGCATGACGAACCTCACGGAGGCCAAGTTGGCCCGGGAGGCGGAGATTTGTTACGCCACCGTGGCCCTGGTGACCGACTTCGACGCCTGGCGGGAGAGCGAGCAGGGGGTGGAGACCCACGACGTGCTGGCGGTGATGGCGGCCAACCTCGAGAAGGCCCAGCGCCTGATCCTGCGGGCGGTGAAGGAGCTGGGGGACGCTCCTCCCTGCGGATGCCGGACGGCCCTGCGCTCCGCCCTCATGACCGCCCCCGGCCACGTGCCCCCCCAGGCCCGGGAAAGGCTGGCCCTCCTGGTGGGAAAGTACGGGTACTGATCCCCGCTCAGCGGGCTTCGACCTTGGCGGAGTCCAGGGCCCACCCCAGCCCCAGGGGACCCAGGAGGGTGGTGAGGAAGATGGCGCCGACGAGGGCGGTGCTGAGCTCGGGGCCCAGCAGGGGACGGCCCTGGACCTGGAGACCGGCGCCGGTGGCCACGAAGATGAGCCCCACTTCACCTCGAGGCACCATGCCCCAGCCGATGACGGACCCGCGCAGGCGACGGTCCGCGGCGAATCCGGCGAGCCACTTCCCGAAAAGGCCCAAGACCCCCAGGACCAGCGCCATCAGGAGGGTCCGCCCCCGAAGAAGGAGGGGGACCTCCACCCGGGTCCCCATGAGAACGAAGTAGAGGGGGGCGAAGGAGGCCACCAGGGGATGGAGCAGGTCCTTCAGGGGCCGGGCTTCGCGGGCTTCCAGGCCCTCCACGTGGGCCGGCTCCAGAACCAACCCCGCAGCGTAGGCTCCGACAATGCCCGCCAGACCAGCCCGGCTCCCCAGCCAGGCCATCAGGAAGGCGAAGGCCAAGGCCAGGGGAAGCAGCACCTCCTCCCCCCTCAGGTTCCCGCCGATGCGGAAGAGATGCCGGCTGATCCAAGGGCCTGCGGTGAGGGCGGCCGCCAGGAAGCCGCCCGCCAAGAGAAGGGAGAGGGCCAGCTCTCGCCATGGCGGGCCCGAAGCTCCCCCAAAGCTCCGAACGAGGGCGGAAACCGCCACGAGCACCAGGAGGCCCAGCACGTCATCCAGCACCGCCGCGCCCATGATGACCTGGCCCTCGGCGCTCCTCCCCACGCCGTGTTCCCGCAGGACCCGGGCGCTGATGCCGATGCTGGTGGCGCAAAGACAGGCCCCCAAGAAGAGATGGACGACGAAGGGGGTGCCGGAGGGCAGGAGGAGGCCCGCCGCCCCCAGCACCAGGAGCATGGGAAGAAGCATGCCCGCCACCGCCACCCGCAGGCTGGGCAGGCCCAGGGCCCGAAGGCGGGAGGGAGTGCTCTCCAGGCCCACCGCGAACATCAACAGCACCACGCCGAGGCCCGCCAGGAGCTGGAGGGTCGCCGAGGCCCCCAGATCGGGGATCCCCACCCCCGCCCGGCTCAGCCCCGCCAGCAGGCCTCCCGCTGCGAGCTCGCCCACCACCGCGGGAAGGCGCAGGCGCAGGGCCACCTCCCCTCCCAGCTTCGCCGAGCCCCACAGAAGGGCCAGTTCGGCCCAGACGGGGCCGAGGTGATCCGAAGGCGGCGAGACGAAGGGCATGGGAGCTCCAGGATCCTATGCCCGGGCGGGAACGTCTTCGCATTTCCCCGCTCGAGGCCCCCGCCCTTGGCCGCATCCTGGGGGAATGCGATGGATCGATGCGCTGTGCTGGGGAGCGGGGCTTCTGACGATGGGCGCCCTGGCCCTCCTGCGACGCCATGCGGCCCGCCTGCCCAGGCTTCCGGAGGCCCCAAGGGAGGACGCCCCCCTGCCCTCGGTCTGCCTCTGCATGCCGGCGCGGAACGAGGCTCAGGAGATCGGAGCCGCCCTGGATTCCTGGCTGGCCCAGCTCTACCCGAGCCTGCGCATCGTGGTGGTGGACGACGGTTCCACCGACGATACCCCCGCCCTCCTCGCCGAGCGGGCGGCGCGGCATCCGGAGCGCCTGCGGGTGCTGCGCAATGAGGCACTGCCCCCGGGATGGCTGGGGAAGAACCACGCCCTCCACCTGGCGGTGCAGCAGCCGGAGGCCAGGGAGGCGGAGTGGCTCCTCTTCGCCGACGCCGACGTCCAGGCCAGCCCGGATCTGCTGCGCCGGGCCCTCGCCTTCCTGGACCTCCATCCGGCCGACCTGCTGGCCCTCCTCTTCGCCATGGACGCCCAGGGCTTTTGGGAGGAGGTGGTCCTCCCCCTCCTGGGGGCCGGCATCCTCCTGTTCGTTCCTCCCCATCGGGTCCCGGATCCGCGCCATCCCTCCTTTTGCGGCATCGGAGCCTTCACCCTGGTGCGGCGCTCCGCCTACGAGGCCGTGGGGGGCCACGCCGCCGCCCCCATGGAGGCCATCGACGACATGTTCCTGGCCCGGCGCGTGAAGCGGGCCGGCTACGTGAACCGCGTGGCCCAGGGCTCCCCCGACCTGCACCTGCGCATGTACCACGGGCTCCCGGAAATCCTTCGGGGCCTGCGGAAGAACATGGCGGCCTTCGCGGGATGGTGGTTGCTGCCCCTGGCCCTGCCCCTGCTCCTGGCGGGCCACCTGTCCCCCCTGTGGATGCCCTGGGCCGGCCACGGGGGCCTGGCCCTGGGGATCTGGCTCGCGGTCCCGGCCCTGGCCGGGGACGTCGCCCAGCGCCTCACGGGTCGCCCCATGGATTGGAAGTGGGCCCTTTGGCCCCTGATCGGCGCCGTGGTGACCTTGGGCGCCACCCTGGCCTTCTGGGACCGCCTCCGGGGCGTCAACGCCTGGCGCGGGCGCCGTGTCCGGCTGGGCCTCAGGCCGGACCCTTCAGGCGCAGGATCTCCTCCAGGCGGCGCAGGAGGGTGAGGGGCCGGAAGGGTTCGATGGCGATGAAGTCCAGGGCCCCGGCCTCCTGGGCGCGCTTGCGCTTGAGCCCTTCGTCCTCGGAGTTCCCGAGGAGCACCACGGGGACCGGACACTGCTCCCTCCCCGTCAGGTTGCGGCAGACCTCCAGGGGGCTGGAGAGGCGAAGCTGGTTGTGGATGAGGATCATCCGCAACCGCCCCCATTCCGGCCCGCCGATCTCCCCGAGCTGGGAGCGCAGGGGGCCCTTGATGTAGTCCAGGTAGGCCGTGCCGTAGCGGCGGCTGAAGGTATCCGCGAGCCGCTGGGCCACGTCGGCCTTTTCCGAAAGCAGCAGCAGCAGGGGGTCCTTGTCGTGGAGGATCCGCAGGCCGGGCAGCACCGCCGCCTTGTTGGCCTTCGAGACCGACTCCCTCACCCCCCCCGGCTGGAAGCGCTGCTTGTCCCGCTCCGCCTGGAGCTGCTGCTGGTTCGAAAGCCAGGTCCGGTACTTCCCGAGCAGGGCCTTGTCCGCGTCCTTATCGAACTTCAGCCCCACGAAGTCGTCGCCGAAGTAGCTCACCGTGGTCGGGGCCATGAGGCGGAGGTCCTTGCCCAGAGGCACGTCCAGGGTGGACTTTTCCCCCATCTTCATGACGTCGGTGGGCTTCACGCTGGGGTCCCGCAGCGCCAGCTCCAGCCCGTCCGAGCCGAAGCCCCGGACGAAGCCGTCCAGCAGGTCGTCCCGGGCATTGGTGAAGGTGGCTCGGGGAGGGTCGTCCGGCACGAAGGCCGCCATGCGCTGGCCGTCCGTGCGGCGGAGGACCCTCGGCAGGCTGAGGCTCCACGAGACCGGGGTGTCGACGGGACCGGGGCCGGCGAAATCCACCACGGTCTCGTACTTGAAGCCCCGATCCTCCAGCTTGAGGGTCACCTTCTCCGAGGGGCGGAGGCCCCAGGTGCCGATCTCTGCCGGCTCCATCCGGACCAGCAGGTGGCGGCCGTCCTCCGCGATGATCACGGTGTCCGAGCGGTTGGCCTGGTGGGCCAGCACCAGGGACTTCCCCTCTGCGCAGAGGCGCTGCAGGACCATCCGGATGGCCGTGGCGTCGTCGAGTACGTTAGTGTCGGTCATGGCTCGGCCTGCATGGGTTCGATGTGGAGCCAACGGCGGAGGGTGTCCTCCAGTTCGGGGTGGCGGATGGGTTTGGGCAGGTAGTCGTCCATGCCGGCCGCCAGGCATTTTTCGCGGTCCCCCACCATGGCGTTGGCGGTGAGGGCGACGATGGGGGTTCGTCGACCGTCCACCTCCCCCTCACGGATACGCCGGCTGGGCTGGTACCCGTCCATCTGGGGCATCTGGCAGTCCATGAGGAG
>CAYSXG010000312.1:0-4549 GCA_964434895.1 uncultured Solibacteraceae bacterium
GGCGAAGGGCCCCTGCTCCAGACCCTGGACGTCTACCACGTCCGCAACCGAGACACCGTCACCTACCTCCAGAACCTGGGCACCCGCACCGTGGTGGGGGCCGACTACCAGGTCCGCGCCAGCATCCCCGCCCCGGGCCTGGAGGAGCTCCATCTCTCCTTCTTCCATTCGCGCTATTTCCGAGCCGATGGGGAGCCCGCCGGCGACTTCGGCCTCACCTCCGACGGCCGCATCGGGGACCTTTCGCGCCACAAGACCTGGGCGGAGCTCCAGGCCCGGAAGGGCCCCTTCAAGGCCTCTCTCCGGGCCCGTTACCTGGGGGAGCGCCCCACGGTGGCCACCAATCCCCTGGGCCGGGTCCCCCCCCAGGGCACCGCGGATCTGTCCATGACCTGGTCCCTTCGCCGGATCTCCCTCCAGGCCTCCATCCAGAACCTGCTGGACCGTTCCTACTTCCACCCGGGGATCTTCCGGGCGGACGCCGGGGCCCAGCCCGGCTCCTTCATCCAGGACGGCCAGGGGACCCTGCACTGGCTGGGTTCCGGGGGGGTCTACGACTCCGCCCGGGGCTTTTACTCCTCCCTTCTCCCCCAGCCCGGCCGTACCTTTCAGATCACCCTCAGATTCCCGTCCTGACATGGCCCAACCCTCCTCCCCGCGCGTTCTTGGCGCCCTTTTCCCCCTGCTCCTGGCAGGGGCGCTTTCCTTCCCCTTCGGGGCCCTGGATGGGCCGGAGCTGCTGCGCCGCCGGACGGAGGCGGAGCAGCGGATCTACTTCATCTACGCCCTCGCCCTGGTGACGGAATGGCCCGAGGAGGCCTTCCCGGGACCCAAAAGCCCCTTCACCGTGGGCGTGCTGGGCCCCAACGACCCCGGCGCCGGCTGGGAAAGCCTCGAAGGCCGGACGGTCAAGGGGCACCCAATCCAGGTCCTCCGCTCCCGCACCCTGGAGCCCCTGGCGGGCTGCCACCTGATCTTCCTGACCTCCGCGGCCTCCGAGGACCTCCCCTACGTGCTGCGGGCCCTGCGGGGAAGGCCCGTGCTCACCATCGGGGAGCAGGAGAACATCACCCAGCTGGGTGGCATGGTCCGCTGCAATCCCCAGGAGGGGATGCTGCCTTCGGAGGTGAACGTCCGCGCGGCCCGGGAGGGGCGGCTGAATTTCCGGGCCAAATTCCTCAGCATGGTCAACCGGGTCTCCTACTGAACGGCGATGGGCTTGGTCCCGCGGCCGTCTCCCCCCACAATCCAGGGATGACGAAGCTGCACCTCATCGCCATCGACGGCCCCTCCGGGGCCGGGAAATCCACCACCGCCAAGCGGGTGGCCGAGGCCCTCCGCTGGGACTACCTGGACACCGGCGCCATGTACCGGGCCACCTCCCTGGCCCTCCACCGGGCGGGCCTGGACCTGGAGCGGAGGGAGGAGCTGGAAAGGACCCTGGCCTCCCTGGAGCTGGGCCAGGAGGGCACCCGCGTCTTCCTCAACGGCCAGGACGTCAGCGAGGCCATCCGCACCCCGGAGGTCACCCGCCTCGTCACCCCCGTCAGCGCGGACGCCCGGGTGCGGGAGGTGCTCGTGGACCAGCAGCGCCGCATCGGCCGGCGGGGCCGCTGGGTGGTGGACGGCAGGGATATCGGGACCGTCGTCTTCCCCGAAGCCTGCTTGAAAGTCTACCTGGTGGCCACCGTGGAGGCCCGGGCCTCCCGGCGGTGGCGGGAGCTCCAGGCCAAGGGCATCGCCACCACGATCGAAGAGGTCGCCGCAGACCTGGAGCGGCGCGACCACGCGGACATGACCCGCGCGGTCGCGCCGCTATGCAAGGCCGAGGACGCCCTCGAGGTGGACTCCAGCCACCTCTCCCTCCACGAGGTGGTCGAGCACATCGTGCTGCTCCACCGCCACCGCTGCGGCTGAGCGGGCCCGGATCAGACCCGGAAGGTGTCCGGACGCCAAGCTTGGATCCGGCGCTTGATGGCCTCCCCCCCCAGGTTCTCATTCAGGGCCTGCTCCACCAGGGCCGGCAGCTCCGCGTCGCTGGCGAAGCGCAGGCCCACGCACTGGTCGGGCCGCAGCTCCCCGAGACGAGCCTGGAGCTCCGCGGGCAGCAGCGTACGCATGCGGAGGGTCTCTTCCAGGCGGATCAGGCGGTCCTGCACCCGGATGCCGTAGAAGCGGGCGAGGAAGACCCCGAGGACGAGGGCCGTGGCGCTGGCGAAGGAGAGCAGGGAGCCCGGGCCCGGGTGGCGGACGAGGTGCCAGAGCTGGATCAGGGCGCAGACGAGGGAGATGGGAAAGGCCACGAAGTGGAAAATGGGATGGAAGCGACGGTGGGTCGCGTAGGTCTGGGTCTCCGGCATGGGGGCTCCTTCAGGGTTTGGGGCGGAAGGCCTTGAGGACGGCCTCGTCGGTTTGGAGGAAGGGACCTCCGAGGAGGTCGATGCAGTAGGGCACCGCCGGGAAGACCGCGTCCAGGCATTCCCGGATGCTCTTGGGCTTGCCGGGGAGGTTGATGATGAGGCTGGCCCCCCGGGTCCCCGCCATCTGGCGCGAAAGGATGGCGGTCGGCACGTACTGGAGGGACACCGCCCGCATGCGCTCGCCGAATCCGTCCAGGACCTTGTCGCAGACGGCCCGGGTGGCCTCGGGGGTCACGTCCCGGGGGGCGGGCCCCGTCCCGCCGGTGGTGAGCACCAGGCAGCAGCCCTCCTCGTCGCAGAGCGCCTTCAGGGCCGCCTCGATGGTTCCCTGCTCGTCCGGGACCAATCGATAGACTTCCTCCCAGGGGGAACCCAGGTAGGCCTGGAGGGTGGCCCGGATGGCCGGGCCGCTCAGGTCCTCGTAGACCCCCTCCGAGGCCCGATCCGAAATCGTCAGGATGCCGATGCGGGCCGAAAGGGTCATGCGGAGCAGCGGGGATTGCGCTGCCAGGGCCCCAGGTTGTGGGCCTCGTAGCCCTGGCCGCCCAGCCATCCGGCGGCGTGGGCGCTGCGCCCGCCGCTGTGGCAGCAGAGCAGCAGGGGACGGTCCTTGGGAAGCTCGTCCAAACGGTCCGCCAGCTCGTCCAGGGGGATGAGCACCGAGTCCGGCCCGTGGCCCCGCTCCCACTCCTCCGGGGTGCGCACGTCCACCACCAGGGCTCCCTGGTCCAACAGGCGCGCGGCCTCCATGGAATCGATGAATGCGGCCATCGGTCACCTCGAAGGGAAGGGTACACTGCCTTCCTTCCCGGAGCACCCATGGACGACCTGCAGCGGCGCGCGGCCCGGATCCGACTGGTCTGCACCGACGTGGACGGGGTCCTCACGGACGGCAGCCTCCACTTCCACGGCTCCCAGGGACATACCAAGGTCTTCCACGTGCGGGACGGGGCGGGCATCAAGCACCTCCAGCAGGGGGGCATCCCGGTGGCCTTCATCTCCGGCCTGCACAGCCCCGCCACGGAGGCCCGGGCCCTCCAGCTGGAGGTGGAGGACTGCTTCACGGGCCACCTCGCCAAGGGGCCGGCCCTGGACCAGCTGCGCGCCAAGTACGACCTCGGCCTGGATGAAATCGCCCACGTGGGGGACGACCTGCCGGACCTGCCCCTCCTCACTCGGGTGGGTCTGGCCTGCTGCCCCGAGGACGCGGTGGCCGAAATCCGGGCCGCCAGCCACTGGGTGGTCCCGGTGCCCGGCGGGCGGGGGGTCCTTCGGGCGGTTGCGGAATGCATTTTGAAAGCCCAGGGGAAATGGGACGGCATTCTGTCCCGCTTCGAGGGGTAAACCATGCGTCGATGCCTCCCCGCCCTCCTTCTGGGTTCCTGCCTCGCCCTGGCGGCGGAGGAGGGGCCCTCCATGTTCATCCGCGGCGAGGTGGCCGTCCCCCTCCAGAACCTGGCGGACAAGGTGGATTCCAAGGTGGGAGGGGGCGCGGCCCTGGGCCTGGAATTCCCATTGGAGGACGGCTGGAGATGGCGGGCGGAAGTGGGCCACGACCCCTTCCCCAAGGGCACCAGCAAGGGCGTGACCGCCATGCAGGGCCAAGTGTCCGCCAGCCACCTGGACGTGGAGGGGGTCTACCAGCTCCGGGAACCCCGGGGCCCCTACCTGCTCTTCGGCCTGGGGGCCTACAGCTGGGAGGTGAAGGACACGGACCTCCTGGTGGGCACCACCACCAGCCGCCGGGTGGCCCACGTGGCGGGAGTCTTCGGCTTCGGCTACCGCGTCGGCCCCCACCTGGACCTGGAAGTGCGAGGCGTGGCCGGCAAGGTGGACCCCACCCTTACCGCCGCCTGGGTGGCCTTCTCCCTGGGCTGGCGCTTCTGACGAGGCAAAAAGGGCCCGCTCCCATGGCATCTTCCTGGCTCGCCCCCCTCCCCGGAGGAGAACCTTGCCTGGAGCCCCCTTGAGCCGAGCCGTCCCACGCCCCGCCGCCGCCCTGGGCCTGAACCTGGCCCCGGCGCTGGCCCTGGGCTGCGGGGGGGCCGATCTCCACCAGGGCCCCGGCCGCACGAGCAGCGGCGCCGTGCTGACCAAGTCCGTGACCCGCCCGCCCGGGGGCAGCGTAC
>CAYSXG010000313.1:0-3745 GCA_964434895.1 uncultured Solibacteraceae bacterium
GCCGCGTGATCCAGCAAGGAGACGGCCGCAGGGCAACGTGGTTCGTTGTTCAAGGTCGTCGACGCCGCTGGGCGCGCGGCTGGCCCCGTCCCAGAGGGCTGGGGCGGCGGGCGGCACCCCGCCGCGTCAGGCTCGGGTCGCGCAGTCCCTGCTACGCTTCCCTCGCCTTCCTCGCGGGCCACCGCCCGGCGCTCCCAGCGCGAGGCCCCCTAATTCGCAGACACCCTCTGAGGCACCAATTCGAGGTACTCCCCGCCAAAATTGTGGCCCTGCCCGGTGGTGAAGTTGGTGAAGGACATCTTGTAGGTGCCGCCCACCCGGGCGTCCAGGTGGTGGACCCGGCCGGTGAATCCGTGGGGGGGAAGCCACTTGACCATGGCCTCCGCGTCGAGAAAGGCCCGGGAGACCCTTTCGGGACTCGCGCGGAGCACGCGGTGGAGGCGGACGGCGTTCGTGGCCATGGCCCTGCTCCTTTCGAAAGGGTGGGCGAGGGCCCCGCGGGGCCCTCGCCGCGACCGCAGTCCTCAGCCCTTGGCGGCGAACATGGCCGCCATGCGCTCCTGGATCTGCTCGGGGGTGGGATCCTCCACGTGCTGGGCCACGGCCCAGACGAAGCCGTAGGGATCCACCACCTGGCCGTAGCGGTCCCCCCAGAACATGTTGTCCATGGGCATCTTCACCGTGCAGCCGGCCTCCACGGCGCGGTCGAACACGGCGTCGGCGCTCTCGGAGTAGAGGGTGAGGGTCATGGGCGCGCCGTTGAGGGACAAGGGGGAGAGGCAGCCCCACTGGGGGTTCTCGTCCGTCAGCATGAGGATGGAATCGCCGATCTTGATCTCGGCGTGCATGAGCCCGCCGCCGGGGCTGGGCACGCGCACCAGCTCCTCGGCGCCGAAGGCCCGCTTCCAGAAATCGATGGCCTCCGCGCAGGCGCGGACGACGAGGTGGGGGGTGAGGGTGTGGTAGCCCTTGGGAATGGCTTGAACGCTCATGGCGCCTCCAGATGGAAGGGGTGGGTGGAAGGACTTAGGCCTGCTCGCCGGGCATCTTGAGCACGCCGGAAAGACCCAGGTGCCGCCGGGCGGAGCCGATCTGGCCCAGGTGGTAGGCCTCGTGCATGAAGAAGGTCCCCACCAGCTCGTCCAGGGCCGTTTCCGCCTGGATGATGGGGTGCATGACCTGCCGGCCCCAGTCCTCCACCCGGCCGAAGGCCTCGGCCAGGGCCGCGTCCGTGGCCGCGAAGGCCGCCCGGAAGTCGTCCAGGGTCTGGGGCTCCGGGAGGACCGGGGGGGTGCCGCCCGCCAGGGCGATCAGCATGAGGCGGGTGTTGTGGAGGTGGCGGAGGAGCCAAGTGACGCTG
Organism: uncultured Solibacteraceae bacterium; assembly: GCA_964434895.1. Lineage (GTDB taxonomy): Bacteria > Acidobacteriota > Holophagae > Holophagales > Holophagaceae > CAYSXG01. The sequence continues at coordinate 1,361 of CAYSXG010000313.1, forward strand.
TTGCCTTCGCCGGGGACCTGGTCCGCCTGGGCCTGGCTGAGCCCTTCCAGGTTCTTGGGCAGGAGGGTGTTCCGGTGGATGCCGAACAGGAAGGTCCAGGGGTGGCGGGTCATGGGGTCTCCTTGGGTGGGATCGGGCTGGAAGGATCTCGCCACCCCATGCCGCCGGCAAGGGGATCCTGCGTAAATTCCGCGTGCCGCCGAGAAGGGCCTCGACCAGTACACTGAGGCCATGATCCAGCTCGACGGCCGCTCCCTCACCGCCCCCCAGCTCGACCGCGTCGCGGCCGGGGAGGCGATCGCCCTGGACGAGTCCGCCCTGGCCCGGGTGGCGGAGAACCGGGGGGTCATCGACCGCATCATCCAGGAGGGGCGCACGGTCTACGGCATCAATACGGGCTTCGGCCAGTTCGCCACCGTGGTCATCCCCCCGGACCGCCTGGCCCAGCTCCAGCTCAACCTCGTCCGCAGCCACGCGGCCGGGGTGGGCGAGCCCCTTCCCCGGGACCAGACCCGGGCCCTCATGGCCGCGCGCATCAACTGCCTGCTCAAGGCCCACAGCGGCATCCGCCCGGAGCCCATCCGCCTGCTGGCGGAATGCCTCAACCGCGACGTGGTGCCGGTCATCCCCAGCCAGGGCAGCGTCGGCGCCAGCGGGGACCTGGCCCCCCTGGCCCACATGGCCCTGCTCCTGGTGGGCGAGGGCCGGGCCTGGGGGGAGGGCCGCGCGGTGGACGGCGGGGAGGCCCTGCGCCGGGCGGGGCTGGACCCGGTCCAGCTCCAGCCCAAGGAGGGTCTGGCCCTCATCAACGGCACCCAGCTCATCACCGCCCTCGGCTGCCTGGCCGTGGCCCGGCTCCGGCGCCTGGTGCCCCTGGCGGACGAGATCGCGGCCCTCTCCCTGGAGGCCCTGCGGGGCACCCGGGCCGCCTTCGATCCCCGCATCCACGCCGCCCGCCCCCATCCGGGCCAGATCCAGGCGGCGGCCCACCTCCGGGAGCTCCTGGGGGAGAGCAGCGAGATCGCCGAAAGCCACGCGGACTGCGCCCGGGTGCAGGACGCCTACAGCCTGCGTTGCCTGCCCCAGGTCCACGGCGTCACCCGGGACGCGCTGGCCTTCGCCGGGGAGATCCTGGAGCGGGAGCTGAACAGCGCCACGGACAACCCCATGATCTTCACGGACACCCAGGAGTCCCGGTCCGGGGGCAACTTCCACGGCCAGTACCCGGCCTTCGCCTGCGACGTGCTGGCCATCGCCGCCTGCGACCTGGCCAGCATCTCCGAACGCCGCCAGGAGCGCCTCGTGAACCCCGCCTACAGCGACCTCCCGGCCTTCCTGTGCCGGGACGGGGGCCTGGAGTCCGGGTTCATGATGGCCCACGTCACCAGCGCCGCCCTCGTGAGCGAGATGAAGGGCCTGGCCCACCCGGCCTCCGTGGACACCATCCCCACCAGCGCGGGCAAGGAGGACCACGTGAGCATGGGGCCCATCGCCGCGCGCAAGCTACTGCGGGCCGTGGACGCCCTGGAGCAGGTGCTGGCCATCGAGGCCCGCATGGCCCTGGAGGGGGTCCGGCTCCTGGGCCTCAGACCCGCCGAAGGCCTCTCGCCCCTGGTGGAGCGGCTTTCCGCCGCCTGCCCCCCCTGGGAGGACCGCCCCATGTACCTCGAGCTGGAAAGGACCCTCGAAGCCCTTCGCTGAAGGAAGCGAACCCGGACCCACCTGTGCCACAATTCCCCCATGAAACCCTGGCGTGAGGCCTGCGAGATCGAGCTTCGGACCTTTTCCGACGCGGATTCCATCCGCTTCTGGAAGGTGCACCACGACAGCGAGGAAGGCCCGCGGCCCATCTTCAACTACCGCTTCGAGCACACCTACGCGGTGGTGAAGCTGGCCCGGTGGCTCTGCCCCCTGGTGGGGGCGGACCTGGACGTGGTGGAGTGCGCCTCCTGGCTGCACGACGTGCGCAAGCGCCTGAAGGACCCCACCAGCAAGGACACCCACGCCTACGACGCCTCGGCGGCGGTGGCGGAGATCCTCGCGGAGACCGACTTCCCCGCCGCCAAGATCCCCGCGGTCCAGCACGCCATCGAGCACCACGTGGGCCTGCGGCTGGCCAAGCGCCTGGAGCCCCTGGAGACCGCCTGCCTCTGGGACTGCGACAAGCTGAGCAAGCTGGGGGCCGCCAGCCTCATCCACTTCGGCTGCATCAGCGGGGCCTTCCAGCCCATCACCACCGGGGACATCCTGAACCGAGGGGAAACCTGGATCGAGCTGGCCGCCGGTATCGTGGCCAGCATGAACACCCCCCCGGCCCAGGAAGAGGCCCCGCGCCGCTTCGCCTTCCTCCGCCACCCCTACGACCAGCTCCGCCCGGAACTGACG
>CAYSXG010000313.1:3755-4538 GCA_964434895.1 uncultured Solibacteraceae bacterium
CATATCCCGCGACGTTGTGCAGCCCCGCTAAGGCGGTCAGATTTTGTCCCTCCAGCGCCGGGAATTGAGCCGTAAACAGGCTGACGCGCGTGTATATGCGGTTCTGCTCAGGCGGGTAAGTTTGAAGGAAGCGGCTGGCCGGTGAGATAGCGGTCATACGGCTCGCGGGAATCCCGATGTGGCCGCCCCAGCGGGAGTAGAGAATAAAAGGCTCGACGAACGCCACCACTACGACCAGCGCCGCCGGGAATGGACGGAACCCCTGCAGCCATGTCTGACCTGAAACCCTCCCTCGCCCTGGTCGAGGCCCTCTATCGGGCCCTCAAGTTCCTGCAGCTCTATCCGGCGGACGACCCCAAGGCCCGCCAGACCTTGAAGGCCGCCGAGGAGGCCGTCCTCCAGCTCCAGGCCGCGGAGTCCGGCGCGGCGCGGGAAGTCTCGCCCCAGTCCAAGCTCCTTTCCAACGGCCAACCCCTGGACGCCCGCGGCCACGCCGTACGTGGTGAACGCGTTGTTGCGGTAGCTGAGGAGCGCGCCGCCGCGGCTGCCGAGCCAGAGCGTGCCTTTCGGATCGACGCAGAGCGCGGCGATGTCGTTGTTGGTGAACTCGGGCGTCGTGCGCTCGTTGAAGAGGGTGAACCGCACGCCGTCGAAGCGCGCGAGCCCCTCTTCGGTGCCGAACCACATGTAGCCGCCGGGCGTCTGCGCGATCGCGCGCACGGTGTTCTGCGGGAGCCCGTCGTCGGCCTTCCACGACTTCGAGACGTACTGGTGCGCCGCGAT
>CAYSXG010000314.1:0-4536 GCA_964434895.1 uncultured Solibacteraceae bacterium
TCCACGTGGACCAGGACTTCCACGCCTTCGGCACCATGCCCTACAAGTTCCGCATGGACCCCGCCTTCGCCAAGGCCTACGAGGCCACCGCCCGCGCCCGCGGCCTCCACGCGCGCACGGTGAGCTACAAGGGCTTCCCCCTGGACAGCGGCGTGATCCAGGCCCTCCAGCTGCTGAACCCCGACAACGCGATCCCCGCCTGCGTCGTGGGCTGCAACATGTACGCGGACCGCGCGGAGACCCTCGTGCTGGGCAAGGCCGCGGCGGAGGCCGTGGAAGCCTCGGGCCGGAAGGCCGTCGTCGTGGCGGTGTCGGCGCTTTCCAACCGCGTCTTCCCCACGCGCATCGAGCCCAAGGACGACCGCCTCTACAGCGCCAAGGATGACGAGTGGAACCGCAAGGTCCTGGAGATGCTCGGCCAGGGGCGCCTGGAGGACGTGAGCCAGGTGGCCCGGGACTTTGCGGCCCAGGCCCACGGCGAGCAGAAGGGCAAGGCCTTCTGGTGGCTGGCGGCCGCCATGGGCCAGCACAACGGCTACGACGGCGCCGTGCATGCCTATGGCCCGCTCTGGGGCAGCGGCGCCGCGGTGGTGGGCCTCACGCCCAACCCTGCCAAGGACCGCAGCCGCGAGTTCGACGAGGGCGATGTGCAGACCTTCACCGGGGACCGCGGCGTGCTTTCCGCCCAAGCCCTGGCGGAGGCCCCCGCGGCCGCCAAGGACCAAGCGTCAAGGACCAAGGACACGGCGGAGATCCGCACCGACGCCGCCCCCAAGCCCGTGGGCGCCTACCCCCACGCGCGCCGCGAAGGCGACCTCATCTTCGTCAGCGGCATCGGGCCGCGGCAGGCCGGGACGGACGAGATCCCCGGCGGGCCCATCAAGGACGCCAGCGGCGCCCCCCGGGACTACGACGCCGCCGCCCAGACCCGGGCCGTCATCGAGAACATCAAGGTGATCCTCGAATCCGCCGGCTCCAGCCTGGACAAGGTGGTGGACTGCCAGTGCTTCCTCATCGACATGGATCGGGACTTCAAGGCCTTCAACGAGGTCTACGCCTCCTACTTCAAGGCGATCCAGGCCACCCGCACCACCGTGGAGGTTCGCGCCCTGCCAACACCCATCGCCGTGGAGATGAAGGTCATCGCTAAGGCGTGAGCCTCATTTCCGAAAATACACACCGGGCTTTCGGTGCTTGGCGAGGGCGGGTTGGAGCCCTCGCCAGACCGTGATCACCTTTCCATTCACCTTCTTGAACTCCAAGTGGACTTGGCCACTCGGGGATTCAGGAAACCCGTGGCCTTCGCGCGTCCCTTCGCAAATGACTACCATGCGATTCCCTTGGACCTCGCCGCTCGCTTTGAGTCGGACCATGGTCTGGAAGCCGTCCATGTCCACCTCAACCGCGTATCCGTTCCCCACCGGCTTGATCCTGACCTTGTAGCTGATGAGGTCTTTCAAACCGGGGTTGATGTCTGGCCAACTCTCGACGTAAGTCCACTGCCCTTGCCATGGCTTTGAACTCTGAGCTACCGCGCACGGAAGGCAGAGGACGAACGGGAGCACGGTGTATGTGTGGTACCTCATCTAGAAGCGCCTCCAGGAGCAGCTTAAGTTCACGATGGCCCATGATCGCCACGATCGTGATCGGCAAGCCACTCGGGGCTCTCGGGCGCTAGGCTTATTCCAGCCATGCCCCCCATCCCTCCCCTCGCCTTCGCTCTGGCCACGGGCGCATCCCCGGGCGCCGGCGCCGCTGGGCATGCCCCGGTGGATCCGCAGGAGGCCTCCCGCATCCTCTGCGTGGTCTTCCTGCTGGTGGGCCTCTTCCACCTGCACCTGTACCTGCGGCGGCAGGCGGTGCGGGACTACCTCTGGTTCGGCCTGGTGGCCTTCTTCATGGCCACGCGGGAATGGCCCTCCACGGGCTGGGTGCCGGACGCGCTCACGGGCTGGCACTTTCCCCTGCGCCTGGCCTGGGCCTCCCTCTTCGCCAGCAGCGCCTGTTTCATCGAGTTCCTCTGGCCCTTCCTCGGACGGCCCATCGGCCGCTGGCTCCGCGGCTACCAGGGACTGCATGGGGCGGCCATCCTCCTGACCTTCGCGGCCACCACGGGCATGCTCCGCCACGGCATCCACTGGGGCTTCCTGGTGGAGGTGCCGCTGCTGTTCCTCTTCCCGCCTCTCATCGCCTACGAAGCCTGGCGCGGACATCCCGAGGCCCGCACCATCGGCGCGGGCGCGCTCCTGCTCACCCTAGGCTGCATCCACGAAGTGGGCTTCTGGATGGGGCTCTGGTCCAACCACAGCGGACTCAGCTGGGGATTCTCCCTCTTCCTCGTGAGCATGGCCCTCTCCCTCTCCAACCGGGTGGCGCGCATCCACGCGGAGGCCGAGTCCCTCAATCGGGATCTGGAAGTGAAGGTCGCCGCCCGCACCCAATCCCTCGAGGAGGCCCAGGAGCGCCTGCACCGTCTGGGACAGGGCGCCTCCGGCTCCGACCCGGTCGCCTGGCTGGAAGCCAGCATCGGCGAGCTGGCCCCGGCCCTCGGCGTCGCCCGCCTGGAGGCCTGGCGCCTGTCGGACAGCGCCGGCCTGCTGCCGCTGGTGGGGCGCGGCGGCGACCCCCCCGCCATGGACCTGGTGCGCCGGGCCGAGGCTGAGGCCGAGATGCTGCTGTCCGAACGCTCGGCCCTCATCCCCGTGCGTGGATTGTCGGGCAGCCTGCGGGCCATCCTCACGGCGGCGGGCAAGCGCGGGCCCTGGGACGAGACCCAGCGGCGCCTCGTGCTCACCCTTGCCCGCCAGCTCGGCGGCGCCCTGGACCTGCAGGAGCTGCATCAGGAGCTGGAGCGCACCCGGCTGCGGCGCAGCGCCACCCAGGAGGAGCTCGTGGCCCGCGGCGACGGCGCCCTGCGGGTCTGCGCGCTCTGCGGCCGCTGCTACGACCACGACGCCCTCCACTGCGAGGCCGACGAGCAGCCCCTGCCTCCGCCTCGCGCCTTCCCCTACCGCGTCGCCGGGCGCTACCGCCTCATCCGCCTGCTGGGCGAGGGCGGCATGGGCCTCGTCTTCGAGGCCGAGGACGAGCGCCTCGTCCGCCGCGTGGCCGTGAAGACCCTCAAGCCCGACCACTTCCACAGCGAGGACCGGCGGCAGCGCTTCGAGCAGGAGGCGCGGGCGCTGGCCCAGATCCACCACCCCGGCGTCATCTCCATCTTCGACAGCGGCGAGCTGGAGGACGGCAGCCTCTACCTCGTCACAGAGCGGCTGCTGGGCGCCTCCCTGGGCCGGGTGCTGCAGGCCTGCGGCCCCGGCCGCCCCGACCAGGTGGCCCAGCTCATCCGGCAGAGCGCCTCGGCCCTGGAAGCGGCCCACGCCCGCGGCATCATCCACCGGGACCTCAAGCCCGACAACATCTTCGTCGTCGTCACCTCCAAAGGCTTGCGCTACAAGCTGCTGGACTTCGGCCTGGCCAAGGAGATGGCCGTGGACAGCTCACTGACGCAGACGGGCTTCATCCTCGGCACGCCGCTCTACATGAGCCCCGAGCAGCTGCGGGGCCACGCCCTGGACGGCCGCAGCGACCTCTATGCCCTGGCGGCCATCGCCTTCGAGGCGCTCAGCGGCGAGCGCATGGTGCGCAAGGAGGCCCTGGGCGATATCTGCGTGGAGGTGCTGCACCAGCCGCCCCGCCACATCCGGGGCGTCATGAGGAACCTGCCCCTGGAGGTAGACGCCGCCATGCTGGCGGGGCTGGCCAAGGACCGGAACGAGCGCCCCGACTCCACCGTGGCCTGGGCGGAACCCCTGGCCGACATCCTCCAGAACCTCCCCGCCGGCCTCATCGGCTGGCCCGACGACCTGGCCGGCCTGCCCGAGGCCGCCATCGGCAGCAGCGGCGCCGACTTCCAGCAGACACGCACGGTCTCCCTGGACCTGCCCCCCCTGGAGCCTTGATGGGCCGCATCCTCGATATCTCTCCGCTCATCTCGCCGCGCATCGCCGTGTGGCCAGCCGACCAGCCCTTCAGCCGCTCCGTCGCGCTCTCCATGGCCGAGGGCGCCAACCTCGACCTCAGCAGCGTCACCACCACCGTGCACCTGGGCGCCCACGCGGACGCGCCCTCCCACTTCCTGGAAGGCGGCGCAGGCATCGCCGAGGTGGAGCTGGACCCCTACCTCGGGCCCTGCCAGGTGATGGCGGTGGAGCTGCCCCGCGGCGCCCGCATCCTCCCCGGCCATCTGAAGGAGGAGATCCGCGCGCCCCGCCTGCTCTTCCGCACAGGATCCTTCCCCGACCCCGAACGCTGGAACGCCGACTTCAACAGCCTGTCGCCGGAGCTCATCGACTTTCTGCATGCGCGTGGCGTGCGGCTCGTGGGCATCGACACGCCCAGCATCGATCCCTTCGAGTCCAAGGCCCTGGAGGCCCACCACGCCCTGGGCGCGCGAGGCCTGCGCAACCTGGAGGGGCTGGTGCTGGACCAGGTGGAGCCCGGCCTCTACACGCTGGTGGCCCTGCCCTTAAGGCTGGA
>CAYSXG010000315.1:0-4508 GCA_964434895.1 uncultured Solibacteraceae bacterium
CCACCCAGGCCCTCCACGAGTTCTGCCAGCGGGACCTGTCCACGCGCTACTTCGAGCTCATCAAGGACCGCCTCTACTGCGACGGGGCCTCCAGCCTGCGGCGCCGCAGCTGCCGCACCGCGTGCCACCACCTGGTCCAGGGCCTCACCGTCCTGCTGGCCCCCATCCTCAGTTTCACCGCGGACGAGGCCTGGGAGCACATCCCCGGGGTCCACGGGAGCGTCTTCGAGCAGCGCTTCCCGGAGGCGCCTTCGAAGGGTGAGGGGGAGGCCTGGGCGGCCCTCTGGCAGGTCCGGGAGGCCGTCCAGGCGGCCATGGAGCCCCACCGGGCCGCCAAGGCCATCGGCACGAGCCTCGACGCCCACGTGCGGGTGGGCCTGCCCCCGGCCAACCAGCTGGAGCTGAAGGGCCTGGGGGAGGGCCTGGAGGACCTGCTCGTGGTTTCGGGCCTGGAGCTGGTGGACGCCGAGGCCCTTGAAATCGAGATCCACCCCCACGGCGGCACCAAGTGCCCCCGCTGCTGGAATCATCGCGGCGGGCACGGCTCGGGCGAGGACGCCGACCTGTGCTCCCGTTGCGCGGAAGTGGCGGGCGCATGAACCGGCGTTTGGCTTGGCTCCTCCTTCCCGCCGCCGTCTTCGCGGCGGACTGGGCCTCCAAGGCCTGGGTGCAGGCCCACATCCGGGCCCACGAAACCCGCGAGGTCATCCCCGGCGTCTTCAACCTGGTCCTGGGTTTCAACCAGGGCGCCATCTTCGGCAGCTTCCAGGGGGCCCCCGGTTGGTTCCGCACGACCCTCTTCACCGTCGCGGGCCTCGGGGCCCTGGGCTACTTCGGCTACGACTTCCTGCGGGAGGCCACCCCCCGCCTCCAGCGGGTGGCCCTGGGCCTCATCCTCGGAGGGGCCCTGGGCAACGGCTACGACCGCCTCCGGCACGGCCACGTGGTGGACTTCCTGGACGTGGTGATCCGGGGCTGGCACTACTGGACCTTCAACGTCGCCGATAGCTTCATCGTCTGCGGGGCCCTCCTCTTCGGCATCTCCCTGCTGAGGGCGACCAAGCGCGAAGCGGCGGTCTACTGAGGGGCGCCCGCGGGATCAGCGCGGGTTCGCGGGGAAGGAATCCCCCGAGGCCGCGAGCCTCTGGGCGTGGGCCTTCAGGAGGTCGCTGCGGGTGAGGATGCCGATGAGCCGGTGCCCCTCGTCCACCACCGGGAGCCGCCCGACTCCCTCCCGCACCATGTGGTCCGCCGCCTCCCGCATGGAGGTCCCGGCGTAGGCCAGGGCCACCGGGCGGACGACGAGTTCCCCCAGGGCGCGGTCCGGGGGGAGGGCGTGGTCGAAGAGGTCCCGGCCCATCAGCAGCCCCACCGGGCGCCCCCCCTCGTCGAGGATGGGAAAGCCCTGGTGGCCCGTGCCCGGGGCGCCGGAGGCCAGCCAGGCCCGGGCCTCCCGCAGGGGCATGCGGGACGGCAGCGTCACGACGCTGCGTGAGGCGTAGTCCTTCACCTCCAGCTGGTCCAGGTGGTCCGCCGGGTACTCCGAGGGCACGCGGATGCCACGCCGGGCCAGCTTTTCCGTCATGATGCCGTGGCGCATGATCAGGGCGGAAATCAGGTAGGCCGCGGCGCAGCCCCCCAGGAGGGGCATGAGCCCGATAGGCTGCAGGGTGATCTCGAAGGCGAAGACCGCCGAGGCCAGCAGGGCCCGGGAGGCCCCGGCGAAGATGGCCGCCATGCCCACCAGGGCGCAGACGCGGGGGTCGAGGCCCGCCTGGGGGGCCGCCTTGGCCAGGAGGCCGCCGAGGAGGGCCCCCAGGGCCCCGCCGATGGTCATGAGGGGGGCCAGGGTGCCCCCGGAGGTGCCGCTGCCCAGGGCCAGGGCCCAGGACGCGAATTTCGCCACGCAGAGGGCCAGGAGGGCGCTTCCGGCCAGGTCCCCGACGAGGACGCCCTGGATGTTGTCGTAGCCCACCCCCAGGGTGCGGGGGACGAGGAGGCCCACGGCGCCCACGGCGAGGCCCCCGAGGGCCGGCCACCAGGCCCAGTGGAAGGGCAGGTGCTCGAAGGCGTCCTCGATGCCGTAGACGGCCTTGGTCACGTAGACCGAGGCCACGCCCACCAGGGCGCCGGTGCCCACGTAGAGGGCCAGGGTCAGGCCGGTGGGGGCCGCCAGGGCGGGGAGGGGGAAGACCGGCCGGAGCCCCACCATGGAAAAGCGCACGCCCGCGGCCACCACGCTGGCCAGGGCCACGGGGATGATGGAGCGGGGCCGCAGTTCGAAGAGCAGCAGCTCCACCGCCAGCAGCACGGCGCTCACCGGGGACCCGAAGGTGGCCGACATGCCCGCGGCGGCCCCCGCCGCCAGGAGGGTCTTGCGCTCCAGGCCCGTTACGGGGATGAACTGGCCCACCAGGGAGCCCAGGGCTCCGCCGGTGGCGATGATGGGCCCTTCGGCCCCGAAGGGGCCCCCGGTCCCGATGGAGATGGCCGCGGAGAGGGGCTTGAGCAGGGTGATGCGGGCCGGGATGCGGCTTTCGTTGAGCAGCACCTGCTCCATGGCCTCGGGGATGCCGTGGCCCCGGATGGCCGCGGAGCCGTAGCGGGCCATGAGGCCCACGACGAGGCCCCCGGCCACGGGGACGAAGAGGGCGGTCCAGCCCAGGTGGTGTCCGGCGGGGGAGGCGAAGTCCGTGGAGAAGCGGTGGTGGTAGGCGAGGTTGGTGACCAGGCCGATGAGGCGCACCAGCACCTCGGCGGCGTAGCCGCAGACCAGGCCCAGGCCCGCGGCGACCAGGCTGAGGTAGGCGACGCGGCCGTCGATGACCGCGCCCACGACGGGCACCCGCGCGTTTTCCAGGGGGCCCTCCAGGCTCGGGGCCACGGGGATCCCGCCCCCCGGCAGCCCGTGGTGGGACTCCGGCCCCCCCATCAGCGGTTCAGCCGGAAGTGGGCCCGGCGGTTCCGGCCCCAGCAGGCCTCCTCGGCCTCGGTGCACAGGGGCCTCTCCTTGCCGTAGCTGATGGTGGCCAGGCGCTCCTCCGCCACCCCCAGGGCCGTCAGGTAGTGGAGGGCGGCGGCGGCCCGTCGATTCCCCAGGGCGATGTTGTAGGCCTCGGTGCCCCGCTCGTCGCAGTGGCCCTCGATCTCGATGCGGGTCGAGGGGTAGGTCCGCAGGAAGTCCGCCACGCGGCGAAGGCGCTCGCGGTCCTCGGCGCGAAGCTCCGAGCGGTCGTAGTCGAAGTGGACGTCCTGGAGGGCGGATTCGGCGGCCCGGAGGAGGGTGGCGGCGTCGGCCTCGATTCGGGGGGCGCCGTCGGAGGGGTGCCGCTCCGGGGGCGGGGCGGACGGGAGGGCCGCCGGGGCCGGGGCCTTCGGCGCCTCCTGGGGGGCGGGGCTCGGCTTGCGGCAGCCGAAGGCCGCGGCGCAGAGCAGGGCCGCGAGGAGGGTGAATCGACCGGGGAGGGGCATGGGGGCTCCGGGTGGGCGTCGGGTCAATAATAATTAAGATATAAAATTATTTGTAAAGCAAATTAAAAAATCCCCCGCGGAGCGGGGGATGAGCGCGGCCCCGGGTGGTCCCTAGGGCGTCGGCTGGTAGGCCTCCCCGTGCACGTCCAGCACGGCGCGCCCGGAGGGGTCCACCATCTTCTGGAAGGCAGCGTCCCACTTCAGGGCCGTCTCGGTGCTGCAGGCCACGCTGCGCTCCCAAGGCACGCAGTTGACGGCGGTGGCCGAGGGGAAGTGGTGCTCGAAGAGCTGCCGGTAGTAGTAGGCCTCCTTGGTCTCGGGGGTCTTCACGGGGAAGCGTTCGGCGGCCCCCCTCATCATGCCGTCGCTGACCTCCCGCTCGGCGGTGGCCTTGAGGGCGTTGATCCAGCCGTAGCCCACTCCGTCGGAGAACTGCTCCTTCTGGCGCCACAGGATCTCGTCGGGGAGGTAGCCCTCGAAGGCCTGGCGCAGGGGCCACTTCTCGATGGGGCGGGGACGGTCGGCGTTGCGGGGGAGCTTGCGGTCGGGGTCCAGCATCATGGCCACGTCGAGGAAGTCCCGGTCCAGGAAGGGCACCCGGGCCTCCACGCCCCAGGAGGCGCTGGCCTTGTTGGCCCGGGCGCAGTCGTAGAGGTGCAGCTTGCCGATCTTGCGCACGCTCTCCTCGTGCAGCTCCCGCCCGTCCGGCGCCTTGTGGAAGTAGAGGTAGCCGCCGAAGATCTCGTCGGCCCCTTCGCCGCTCAGGACCATCTTGATGCCCATGGCGCGGATCTTCCGCATGAGCAGGTACATGGGCGTCGAGGCCCGGAGGGTGGTGATGTCGAAGGTCTCCAGGTGGTAGACGACGTCCGAGAGGGCGTCCAGGCCCTCCTGCTCCGTGAAGTGGATCTCGTGGTGCACGCTGCCGATGTGCTCGGCCACCTTGCGGGCGGGCAGCAGGTCCGGGGCGCCCGGAAGGCCGATGGCGAAGGAGTGGAGCCGCGGCCCCCAGGCCGGGAACCGGTCGTCCTCCGCCC
>CAYSXG010000316.1:0-4504 GCA_964434895.1 uncultured Solibacteraceae bacterium
CCTGGGCTCCCGGCACCAGGGGCCTGCGGGACCCGGGGGGGGCGCGCAAGCCGGCAACGGCCTGGAGGTGGGCCGGATCCGCAAGGCCGAAGCCCACCGCCAGGGGCCGCGCCGTGAGGGTCCGCAGGGCCTCCACCCGCGGGCCCACCGGGGCCAGGTCCGGGGCCTTCCCCCCGCCGGTGCCCGTGACCCCCAGGCGGGCCACCACGTAGGCGAAGCGCTGGGCGAAGGGGGCCCCGGGTCCCGGATCCGGGCGTCGGGCCAGGAGGCCCCGGGCCCGCTCCAGGTCCGTGGTGGGGGCCAGGAGGGGGACCACCGGATAGCCGGCGGCACGCAGGGCCCCCTCGAATTCCGGCTCCTGGTCGTCCGGCAGGTCCACCACCAAGAGGGCCCGCACCGGCGTGGGCCTCAGGAGCTCCAGCAGGCGCCCGGTCCCCAACTGGAGCAGGGGGTTCAGGTAGGTGAAGAGGACCAGGTCCGGGCTCTCCGGGGCCCGGGCCAGGGTCTCCAGCACCCGAAGGGGGGTGGCGCCCGCCCGGATGGCCCGGTGGGCCGCCGCCTGGAGCACCGGGCCGTCGGCGATGGGATCCGAATGGGGCAGGCCCACTTCCAGGGCCTCCAGGCCCAAGGCCTTGGCCTCGGCCAGCAGGGCCGGAAGGACGTCCAGGGAGGGGTCCCCCGCCATGATGAAGGGAAGGATCGAAGGCATGAGCGTCACCGAGAAAAAAAGAAGGGTGGAACCGCAGATTTCGCGGATTGCGTGGATTGAAAAACGGGGCCGGAGACGGCCTGCACGGCCATCCGCGTCATCTGCGGAATCTGCGGCTTCGAGGCTTTAAAGCCCCAGGCGGGCCTGGTAGGTGGCCAGGTCCTTGTCCCCGCGGCCCGAAAGCCCCAGCAGCACGGTGCGGACCCCCTCCTTCGCCAGGCGCGGGAGGAGGGCCAGGGCGTGGCTGGATTCCAGGGCGGGCAGGATGCCCTCGATCTCGCAGAGCAGCCGGGCCGCCCCCAGGGCCTCCTCGTCGGAGGCCCGCCAGACCTCCACCCGGCCGTCCAGGGCGAGGGCCGCCAGTTCGGGCCCCAGGGCCGGGTAGTCCAGCCCCGCGCTGATGCTGGCGGTCTCCGCCGTGTGGCCGTGGGCGTCCTGAAGCAGCAGGGTCTTGCATCCGTGAAGCACCCCCAGGCGCCCCCCGCCCACCCGGGCCGCGTGCTCGCCCAAGGCCTCCCCGTGGCCCCCGGCCTCCACCGCGATCCGGCGCAGGGGATCGCCCAGGAAGGGCACCAGGAGACCCAGGCCGTTGCTGCCCCCGCCGGCGCAGGCGATGACCGCCTCCGGCAGGGAGCCGCGCTGCTCGAGCAGCTGAGCCCGGGCCTCCTCGCCCAGCACGGTCTGGAAGGCCCGCACCAGGGTCGGGAAGGGATGGGGCCCCAGGGCCGAGCCCAGGATGTAGTGGGCCGCGTCGCAGCGGCCCGCCCAGGCCCGCAGGGCCTCGTTCACCGCCTCCTTGAGGGTGCCCTGACCCGCCTCCACGCCCACCACCTCGGCCCCGAAGAGCCGCATGCGGGCCACGTTCGGCGCCTGCCGGGCCATGTCCGTGACCCCCATGTACACCGTGCACCTTAGGCCCAGGCGGGCGCAGGCCGCCGCCGTGGCCACGCCGTGCTGGCCCGCCCCCGTCTCGGCGATGATCTCCCCCTTGCCCATACGCCGCGCGAGGAGGGCCTGGGCCAGGGCGTTGTTGATCTTGTGGGCGCCGGTGTGGGTGAGGTCCTCCCGCTTGAGGTGGAGGGCCTCCAGACCCAGGCGGGCCGCCAGCCTCGGGCAGGGCGTCAGGGCCGTGGGGCGGCCCACGAAGTCCCGGAGCTCCCGCCTCAATTCCACCTGGAAGGAGGGATCCTCCAGGGCCGCGCGGAAGGCCGCCTCCAGGTCCAGGAGGGGCTGCACGAGGGTCTCGGGGGCGTAGCAGCCCCCCAGGCCCGGGGTGCCGAAGCGGGTGGGCAGTTCGAAGGCGGTGTTCATGGCTGCTCCAAGTGCGGAACGGAGGGGGAAAGGGAGCGGGCGGCGGCGAGGAAGGCGCGAACCTTGGCCGGATCCTTCCGCCCCGGGGCGCGCTCCAGGCGGCTGGCGGCGTCCACGCCCCGGAAGTCCGGGAGGGCCGCCGTCGGAAGCGCCCCCACCCGGTCCCGAAGGTTGGCGCCGTCCAAGCCCCCGGCCAGGAGGAAGGGTCCCGGCGGGGGATGGAGCATCGGATGGGTCTGGCCCGATCCTCCCGCCAGCCCGGTCTTCTTCGGATCCGGCTCCCAGAGGTAGAGGTCCGCCGGAAGCTCCGCCTGGCCGGCCTCGTCGGCCCAGGGCAGCAGCACCCAGAAACCGTAGGTGAGCAGGGCCGCCACCACCTCCCGGCGGGCCGGGCCCGCGTGAGGCTGGATGCGGCGGATCCCCGCGGCGCGGGCCACTTCCATCATGGGACCCGCCTCCTCCCCCACCATGACCAGCACCGCCCGCTCCCGCACGCCGGCGCAGGCGGCGGCCAGGTCCGCGCAGTGGCGGGGGCTCGGGGGATGCACCACGAAGCCCAGCAGGTCGGCGCCGGCCTCCGCGGCCAGGGCCGCGTCCTCGGCGCAGGTGAGGCCGCAGACCTTGACCTGGAGGGCCCGGTTCACCGTTCCCCCACCGCGGCGAAGATCCGCTTCAGGAAGCCTTCGGGGTCCCGGCTGCGCATGAGGGCCTCGCCGATGAGCACGGCGTCGAAGCCCTCCCTGAAGCTCCGGGCGGCGTCCTCGGGGGTGGCCAGGCCCGATTCCCGGATGAGCAGGGCCTCGGGGAAGGCCCGCCGCAGGGGCTCGGCGCTGGGGTTGCCCAGGGTGAAGGCCGAGAGGTCCCGGGCGTTGATGCCCACCAGCCGCGCCTGGGCCTCCTGGGCGAAGGGGATCTCCGTGAGGTCGTGGAGCTCCACCAGGGGCTCCAGACCCAGGGCCCGGGCCGCCTCCGCGAAGGCGGCGGTGTGGGAGCGCAGCACCCGGGCGATGAGCAGCACCGCCGCCGCACCGCAGGCCGCCGCCTCCCTGAGCTGGCTCTCAGCCAGCACGAAGCCCTTGTAGAGGCAGGGCGGGCCCAGTTCCGTCGCCGCCCGCAGATGCTCGGCGGAGCCCAGGAAGTAGGCCGGCTCCTGGAGGATGGAGAAGGCTCCGGCCCCGCCCTCCCGGTAGGCCCGGAGCTGGGCCTGGAGGGAGGTGCCGGCGGCGAAGGGGCCCAGGGAGGGCGAGCCCTGCTTGTACTCCGCGATGACCGCGCCGCCCTTGGAGGCCCGGTCCCGGCGAAGGGCGGCCTCGAAGGCGGCCCCGTCCGGACGGGGCGAGGCGGATTCGGCGGTCGGGGTCTCGGCCCCGGCCAGGCGGGCCAGTTCGGAGACGAGGACCCGCTGGAGGTGGGAGCTCGGGGGAAGGCCGGTGCCTTGCACCAGCTCGGAGGGTTCGGGCAGGGACATGAGCAGGGACTCCATCAGCGCACCGGGGAAAGAAAGGAAGGGGAGAAACCCGGAACCAGGGCGGCCCGGCATTCGCGATGGGCTTCGGCGGCCCGCTCCAGGCCCCAGCCCCGGTGGAGCAGCAGGCCGAGGGCCGCCTGGAGGGCCACGGCGTCGGCCACGGCGGGCCGGAACTGGCCGGAGCCCTCGCCGGCCATGAGGCCCCGGGCCACCGCCAGGGCCTCCTCGCGGCTGGAGACCCCCAGGGCCCCGGCGGCGGGGAGGGGGATGCCCAGCTCCCGGGCCTCCAGCCGGACCTCCGGGAGCACGCGCCCCTCCACCACCGGCACCACCCGCGTGGGCCCCTCGATGGAGGCCTCGTCCAGGCCCCGGCCCTGGGCGTCCAGGCCGTGGAGGACGAAGGCCCGCCTCAGGCCCAGGCCCGCCAGGGCCCCGGCCATGGGCTGGAGCAGCTCCGCCCGGGCCACCCCCAGCACCTGGAAGGCGGGGCGGGCCGGGTTCAGCAGGGGGCCCACCAGGTTGAAGACCGTCGGGATGCCCAGCCGCTTGCGGATCTCCCGCAGACGCGCCAGCGGGGGGTGGTAGGCCGGGGCGAAGAGGAAGCAGAAACCTGTCTCATCAAGGATATTTCGAGCGGCAGAGGCCGAAACGTCGATTTTCGCCCCAAGCGCCTCCAGCACGTCGGCGGAGCCACAGCGTGAGCTGACGCTGCGATTGCCGTGCTTGGCGATCGGCAAGCCCGCGGCAGCGGCAACGAATGCTGCAGCGGTCGAGACATTGATCAGCCCCGATCCGTCCCCGCCAGTGCCGCAGCAGTCGGCAAACAGGTAATCGGGTCGCTCGAACGGCTCCGCGGCCGCGGCCAGGGCGTGCGCCCCTCCGATCATTTCTTCCGCCGTTTCGCCCTTCATGCGAAGCGCGATGAGCATCCCGGCGATTTCCGCCGGCTCGAGGCGACCGAGCACTAGCCGCTCGAAGAGATGCTGCGATTCGTCGATCGATACGTCTTCCCCGGC
>CAYSXG010000317.1:0-3610 GCA_964434895.1 uncultured Solibacteraceae bacterium
GAGCTTCTCGTGGAAGGCGGAGGCGGAGCGCACCGCGTCCTGGCCGGTCATGGCGTCGGCCACGAAGAGGATTTCCGAGGGGGAACAGGCGGCCTTGATCCTCGACAGCTCCTCCATGAGCTGCTCGTCGATGTGCAGCCGGCCGGCCGTATCGAGGATGACGACGTCCCAGCCCTTGAGCCCGGCCTCCTGCACGGCCGCCCGGCAGATGGCCACCGGTTCCTTCTCGTCGGTGCGGAAGCTGGGCACGCCGGCGTCTTTGGCCACCACGTGCAGCTGGTCGATGGCCGCGGGGCGGTAGACGTCCGCGGGCACCAGCAGGGGCGAGCGGCCCATCTTCTTGAGGAACTTGGCCAGCTTGCCGCAGGTGGTGGTCTTGCCGGCCCCTTGCAGGCCCACCATCATGACCACGGTGGGGCCCTTGGCGGCGAAGGAGAGGGGATGCTCGGGCGCCTGGCCGCCCATGATGTCGACCAGCTCGTGGTGGACGATGTCGACGAACTGCTGGGCGGGGTTGAGGCCCTGCAGCACTTCGACGCCCAGGGCCTTCTCCTTCACCCGCTGGAGGAAGGTCCGGGCCACCTGGACGTGGACGTCGGCCTCCAGCAGGGCCATCCGGACTTCCCGCAGGGCGTCCTCGATGTTCTTCTCCGTGAGGCGGCTTTCGCCTCGCAGGGTTTTCATGGCCTTGCTGAGCTTGTCGGTGAGGCTTTCAAACATGTGGGGGTCCCCCGGACCAAACCTCCATTCTACTAGCGCCCATCCGGAAAACGTGCATCATTCGTGGCGCGGGCGGGCCCTCATGGATCCGGGAATTTGGTGCCCACAGGGAGGCCGGAAGCGCGGGGCCACAGGGCGGTGAACACGCTGCCGCGACCGGGGTGGGAGACCACCAGGATCCGGCCGTCCTGGGCCTCCATCAGCCGTTTGACAAGGGATAGGCCGAGACCGGTGGAGGGCTCCCCACCCGTGGGTTGGGGGGAGAGCTTCGCGAAGGCCGTGAACAGACGGCCCTGTTCCTCGGGGTCCAGCCCGGGCCCCTCGTCCTCCACCGCCAGGCCCGCGAGCCCCGCGTTCCGGGCGGACCACACGCGGATAGGAGCGCCGAGGGGGCTGTACTTGATGGCGTTCGAGAGCAGGTTGTCGATCACCTCCCGGGCGTAGCGGAGGTCCCCCTGGACCACGGGCCAGGGGTTGGGTCCGACCCGGAACTCCTGCTCCTTGGCCCGGGCGCGGGGTTCCAGGTCCCCGCAGGCCTCCTGCAGGAGCAGGCCCAGGTCCAGGGGCTCGGAATTGGGGTTCAGCCGCCCGGCCTCGATGGCCCTCAGGTCCAGGAACCGGGTGATGAGGCGGTCCATGGACTGGGCGAAGGTGCGGATGCGCTGGGCCTCCCGGCGCACCAGCTCGGGGTCCTCGGCCTCGGTCCCCACCAGTTCCGAAGACAGCAGCACGCCCCCGATGGGGTTCCGGAGGTCATGGATCACGAGGTTGATGAGGTCCCCTTTCTGCTCGTTGAGGTGCGCGAGGTCCCGGTTCCGCTGCTCCAGCTCCCGGTCCTTGGCCCTCAGGGCGCGCAGGGCGTCCTCCCGCTCCCGCAATAGGGCGGCCCCCATCAGGCTGGTGAACCCCGTGGCGATGAGGAAGGCCCTCAGCAGCCACATGCTGGCTCGGGGGCTCAGGGTATCGGTGGCCCCGAAGGGCCCCTGGCCGTGGAGGGTCCCCCAGATGGCCAGGCCCCCGGCCGCGAGGATGCTGAAGACCGCGCCGAAGGGGCCGAAGCGCAGGCCGCTCCAGATGAAAAGGGGGAAGACCAGGAAGAGCAGGGGAAGGGTGGTGGGATGGGCCCCAGGGCGGCTGAACAGGGCCATGGACGCCCAGGTCAGGAGGCCGAGCACCAGCGAGGCCTCCAGCCTCCGTCCCGACTCCATCCGCGGGAGGCCGTGCCAGAAGATCAGGCAGCAGGGGGTCACCAGCACCGCGCTGATCCCATCCCCGGCCCACCACCTGAAGGCCACCACCCAGAACTGGGGCGCCGGCACCAGCCCCGAGGCCACGAGAACCCCCGTCCCCACCACCGCGCCGATGAGGGTGCTGAGGGCTCCGCCGTAGAGGGCCAGGAGCAGGAGATCCCGGAGCCGGGTCATCCGGCCCTGGAAGCCCGCGCGTTCGAGGAGGAGGGCCGCGACCACCACTTCGAGGGTGTTTCCCGCCGTGATGACGAGCACGCCCAGGAAGGGGGTCCGCGCCGTGAACAGGGCGGTCAGGATCCCCCCGAGCAGGATTCCCGGCCAGAGCTCGACGCCCCAGATCAGGAGGGCTGCCAGGGCCAGGCCCTTGGGCAGCCATAGGATCATCTCGAAGGTCTGGGGCAGCACGAATCCGTAGTTGGCCCGGGCCAGGAGGGCGTAGGCCAGGGCCAGAAGGACACAGCCCGCTCCATGTCGGATCCGTGAATCGGCCATGGGTCCCTTTTCGACGAGCTTCCGGGCCGAAGTGAGTTCCTTTCTGGGAGCATGAAGGCCGAGGAATCGCCATGACCCAGGAAGACCATCCGGACCCGAGGCCGGCCAACCGGTTGAAGGACAGCCTCAGCCCCTACCTGCTGCAGCACGCCCACAACCCCGTGGACTGGTATCCCTGGGGGGAGGAGGCCCTGGCCAAGGCCCGAAGGGAGGACAAGCCCATCTTCCTCTCCATCGGCTATAGCGCCTGCCACTGGTGCCACGTGATGGAGCGGGAATCCTTCGAGAACGAGGCGGTGGCGGCGGCGCTGAACCGGCACTTCGTCCCGATCAAGGTGGACCGGGAGGAGAGGCCGGATCTGGACGATCTCTACATGGACGCGGTGCAGACCCTCACGGGGCGAGGGGGCTGGCCCATGAGCGTGTGGCTCACGCCGGACCTCCGACCCTTCTTTGGGGGGACCTACTTCCCGCCCCAGCCCCGGCAGGGTATGCCGGGCTTCCTCCCCCTCCTTCACCGCATCGAGGAACTCTGGAGGGCCCAGCGGGACGACGTAGAGGCCCAGGCGGTGGAGCTGACCGAGGAGTTGGAGCGCCAGGCGCAGGTCCGGCCTGGAGCAGGGCTGCCCGATCCGACGCTCTTCGACCAGGCCCTGGTCCAGCTGCGCTCCTCCTTCGATGGCCGGTGGGGGGGCTTCGGCGGGGCCCCGAAATTCCCTCAGCAGATGGCCCTCGGCCTCCTGTTCCGGCGCGGCTCCGAGGAGGACCAGGCCATGGCCCGAAGGACCCTGGACGCGATGTGGGAGGGGGGCATGTACGACCACCTGGGCGGCGGCTTCGCCCGATACAGCGTGGACGAGCGATGGCTGGTGCCCCATTTCGAGAAGATGCTCTACGACAACGCCCAGTTGGCGGTCTGCTACCTGGAGGCCTTCCAGAAGACCGGCGAGGCCCGCTACGGCACCGTCGCCCGGGAGAGCCTGGACTACCTGCTGAGGGAGATGCGAGATCCATCCGGCGGCCTCCACAGCACCGAGGCCGCCGACAGCGAGGGCGAAGAGGGGAAGTTCTAGCCCTACGCGCCCGCGGACCGAAGGGAGGCCCTCGGTCACCGCCGTGCCCATCTGGATGATGCGCTCGGCCTTCGA
>CAYSXG010000317.1:3620-4480 GCA_964434895.1 uncultured Solibacteraceae bacterium
TACCTGCGCTAACTGCCGTGGGATATGCGCGATGCATCCGGGGGCCTTCACAGGACCGCGGACGCGGACAGCGAAGGGGAAGAGGGGAGGTTCTACGCCTTCGCGCCTGCGGACCTGAGGGAGGCCCTCGGTCCCGCAGCGGAGCGGGCCTGCGCCTTCTTCGGGGTGGGGGAAGGGGGCAACTTCGAGCACGGCCGCAGCGTGCTCCACCGCTACAGCGCTCCCCCGGGTATGGAGGTGGGCGAAGAGGAACTCGCGGACTGGAGGGCCCGGCTCCTGGCCTTCCGGGAGCGCCGTGTCCGGCCCGGAAAGGACGACAAGATCCTCGCGGCATGGAACGGTCTGGCCCTTTCCTCCCTGGCTCGGGGCTACCAGGTCCTGGGGGACGACCGCTTCTTGCAAGCGGCCAGGGCCATCGCGACCTTCCTTGAGGAGCGACTCTGGGACGGCAGCACCTTGCGGCGGGTCTACCGCCACGGTGAAAGCCATACGGCGGCCTTCCTGGAGGACTACGCCGCCGTGGCCAATGGCCTGGGGGACCTCTACGAGGCGGGGTTCGAGGTCCACTGGCTCCGGTGGGCGGAGCAGCTGGCCCAGGCCCTGCGGGAGCGTTTCGAGGACCTTCGGGAGGGCGGTTTCTTTGGCACGGAGGCGGGGCAGGAGGATCTCCTGATCCGGCTGAAGCCCGGCTTCGACAACGCCGTCCCGAGCGGCAACACCCTCGCGGCCCAGGCCCTGCTGCGCCTTTCCGCCCACCTGGGGCGGGAGGACTTCAGGACCAGCGCCGAGGGTGTGCTCGCCTGCTTCGGCCCCTGGATGAGGCGGGCCCCCCGGGCGTTCCTGGCCCTGCTCGGCGTGCC
>CAYSXG010000318.1:0-4460 GCA_964434895.1 uncultured Solibacteraceae bacterium
TGCTCGACATGGCGATCCATACCTTTGACGCGGCGAGATTCATCACCGGCGCCGATCCGGTGTCGGTCTTCTGCCGGGAGTGGAATCCGGCCGGCTCCTGGTACGATCACGATGCCTCCGCGATCGCGGTCTTCGAGATGTCCGGTGGGATCGTCTACACCTATCGCGGCAGCTGGTGCTCCGAGGGTCTGAACACCAGCTGGGAGGGCGACTGGCGGATCGTCGGCAGTTCGGGGAGCGCGAAGTGGGACGGCGGCGTGGAGGCCTTCGGCAAGACGGGCACCAGTCCCAAGATCATCGACGGGGAGTACGACCCCAAGCGCCACTTCGCCTCCTTCATGGGCTTCTTCCCGGCGGAGAAGCCCCAGTACGGCGTGCTGGTCATGCTGGACGACCCCTCGGGGGATGTCACCGGGGGCGACGTGGCCGCGCCCATCTTCAAGAAGATCGGGGACTCCATCCTCCGCTACCGCCAGAGCGGCCGGGACACGGAGAAGGAGGCGGATCTCAAGCTCTCCCTGCGGGACTGGCCCGTGAGCGAAAGCGACGAGGCGGGCATCCACGTGGAGAGGGGGCGGGTGCCGGAGCTGAGGGGCCTGTCGGTGAAGGCCGCCATCCAGCGCGTGCTGCTGGTGGGCGGCATCCCCAAGGTGCAGTCCGGGCCCACGGGGGAGCAGGCCCCCAAGGTGGTGGGCCAGAGTCCGGAGCCGGGCGCGAAGCTGGAAGAAGGGGGATCCGTGCTGATCCGGGCGGGAGGGGCGTGATCCGCTTTCATGAACTCGTGGAGGGGCTGCCGGTGCGCGATCTCGCCGGCCCCTTGGACGCACCGGTCGCCGACCTCACCTGCGATAGCCGGGAGGTAGGTCCGGGTTGGGCCTTCGTCGCCCTCCAGGGGGACCGGACCGACGGCGCGGCCTTCCTGCCCCGGGCCCTGGAGCAGGGGGCCTCGGCCATCCTGAGCGAGACCCCCGCGGCCCCGGGACCCGGGGTGGCCTACGGCCGGTTGGAGGAGGGACGTTTCACCATGGGCCGCCTGGCCCGGCGCCTTCACGGCGCCCCGGACGAGGGCCTGGCCCTCCTGGGGGTCACGGGCACCAACGGCAAGACCACCACCACCACCCTGATCCGGCAGCTGATGCGCGGGGCGGGCCTGGGCTGCGGCCTCGTGGGCACGGTGCTGAACGCCGCCGGGGACCTGGAGGAGGAGGCGGTGCGGACGACCCCCGAAAGCCCCTCCTTCTATCGCTGGCTGCGCCGTAGCGTGGAGGCCGGGGACCGGGCCGCGGCCGTGGAGGTCTCCAGCATCGGCGTGGAGATGGGCCGCATCGCCGGGGCCCGCTTCCGGGTCGGCGTCTTCACGAACCTCACCCAGGACCACCTGGACTTCCACGGGGACATGGAGGCCTACTTCCAGGCCAAGCGGAAATTCTTCGATCAGTGCGGCCGGACCCTGGTGAACGCCGACGATCCCTACGGCCGGCGGCTCCTGGAGGAGCTGGCCGGGGGCAGCTTCGCCCTCGAGGCCCCCGCGGACTACCGGGCGGAGGACCTGGACCTCTCTTCCACGGGCACCTCCTTCACCCTGCGGACCCCCGGCGGGGCCTGGCCCGTGGCCAGCCCCCTGCTGGGCCGCTTCAACGCCTACAACCTGGTGGCGGCCCTGGCCGCCCTCGCCGAGGCGGGCTTCGACCTGGGACAGATCCTGGCCTCGGTGCCCGGGGTGAGGGGGGCCTCGGGGCGCCTGGAGCGGGTGGACTGCGGCCAGCCCTTCGGCGTGATGGTGGACTACGCCCACACGCCGGACGCGCTGGAGAAGCTCCTCCAGGCGGGTCGGGCCCTGCTGCCGGAGGGGGGGCGCCTGCACGTGCTCTTCGGTTGCGGGGGGGAGCGGGACCGCAGCAAGCGGCCCCTCATGGCCGGGGCGGTGGCCCGGGGGGCCGACGTCGTCTGGCACTCCTCGGACAACCCCCGGGGGGAGGATCCCGAATCCATCCTCGACGACGCCGCCGCGGGCATCCCCGACGAGATGCGGCGCGACGGCCGGCGCTACCACCGCATCGCCGACCGCGCCGCCGCCGTGCGCCAGGCCCTGGGGGACTGTCGCCCCGGGGACCTGCTGCTGCTGGCGGGGAAGGGGCACGAGCCCTACCAGGAGATCGGGGGGACCAAGCACCCCTACAGCGATCGCGGAGCCGTGGAGGCCGCGCTTACAGGAGGTGCCCCGTGATCCAGGACCTGCGGCTCGTCTTCCGGCGCGACCTCGCCACCCTGGAGCGGGAGATCGCCCTCTACCCCGACGACGAGGGCCCGTGGCGGCCGGTCCCCGGCTGCCCCACCCTCGGCGGGAACCTGGTCCTGCACCTGGCGGGCAATCTGAGGCACTTCGTGGGCGCCGTCCTGGGCGGGACGGGCTACCGGCGGGACCGGCCCGCAGAATTCGCCCGGAGGGGCGCGAGCCGGGAGGAGCTGCTTCGGGAGGTCCGCCTCGCCCTCACGGAGGTGGACGGAATCCTGGAGGGGCTGGACCCCCGGCGCCTGGGGGAGCCCTTTCCCTTGGAGGTGGGGGGTCTGCGCCCGCCCACGGGCCTCTTCCTGCTCCACCTCGCCACCCACTTGGCCTTTCATCTGGGGCAGCTGGACTACCACCGCCGCGCGGCCACCGGGGATCCCGCCTCCGCCGGGCCCATGGGCGTCGCCGGGTTGGTCCCGTGAGCCTCTGGTCCCTTTCCGAGGCGGCCCGGCGCCTGGGGGGCCGGGTGCTGGGAGAAGGCGGCGTCGTGCCCGCGACCCTTTCCTTGGACAGCCGCAGCCTGGGACCGGGGGCCTGTTTCGTGGCCCTCCGGGCCGAGCGGGACGGCCACGCCTTCGCTGCCCAGGCCCTGGAAAAAGGGGCCTCCTGCCTGCTGGTGGATCACGCCCTGGACCTGGACCTGCCCCAGCTCGTCGTGCCCGACACCCTGGCGGCCCTGCAGGCCTGGGGCCAGGCGCGCCTGGAGGCGGCGCGGCCGCGGACGGTCTTCGGCGTCACGGGCAGCGTCGGCAAGACCAGCACCAAGGAGCTGCTGGCCGCGGCCACGGGAGCCTGGAAGACCCCGGGGAACCGCAACAACACCCTGGGCCTACCCGAGGCCCTGGCCACGCTGCCCGAGGGGCTGGGAGCGGCGGTGCTGGAAATGGGCATGAGCACGCCCGGGGAGATCCGCCGCCTCACGGAGATCGCGCCCCCGGACTTCGGCCTTCTCACGAGGGTGGGGACGGCCCATCTGGAGAACTTCCCCCAGGGACAGCAGGGCATCGCCGAGGCCAAGGGGGAATTGGTGGCGGGCCTTCGGCCCGGCGGCGCCTGGACCTACCCCGCCTCGGATCCGTGGTGCCGCTGGATTGCCGACCAGCCCTGGGCCGCCCAGGCCTTGGCGGTGCCGGTGGGGGAGGGCGAGGGTTTCGGCTGGGAGGAGGTGCGCCCCCTGGGCCCCCGCGGCGAGGCCTTCACCCTGCGCACGCCCGAGTACCGCCTGCCCCTGGAGACCCGCCTGCGGGGAGAGCACCAGGTGCGGAACGCGGCCCTGGCGGCCTCCCTGGCCCTGCTGGCGGGCTTCACGCCGGAGGGGGTGGCGGCGGGCCTGGCGTGGGTGGAACCGGAGCCGGGGCGGGGGCGCTTGCACGCCCTGGCCTCGGGGGGCTGGCTGCTGGACGAAAGCTATAACGCCAGCGGGGATTCCATCCTCGCCTGCGCCCAGGCCCTCCTGGAACTGGAGGGGGGGGAGGCGGTGGCGGTGCTGGGCTGCATGCGGGAACTGGGGCCCGAGGCGGCCCGCCTGCATCGGGACACGGGGACCGGGCTGCGGGCCCTGGGCCTTTCGCGGCTTTGGGCCTACGGGGACCGCGCGGAGGACTACGCCGCAGGCTTCGGGGCGGGGGCCCGAGCCTTCCCGGACTTCGAGGCCCTGAGGGAGGATCCCGCGGGGCTTTCGGCCATCCCGACCGGAGCCCGTATCCTGGTGAAGGGCAGCCGCTACTGGATGTCCGAACGCGCCGTGGACTGGCTCCTGGCGAACCTCTCCACCCCCAGCCCCCAAGCCCCAGGTCCCTGACATGCTCCCTTGGCTCCTCGCCCCCCTTCGGGACTCCATCACCGGACTCTCGGTCTTCCGCTACGTGACCTTCCGGGCCGCCATGGCCGCGGCCACGGCCTTCCTGCTCTCCCTGCTGCTGGGTCCCCTCGTCATCCGCAAGCTGCGGGAGCTGAAGATGGGCCAGCACATCCGCGACGTGGGGCCCGAGCACCACAAGACCAAGGCCGGCACCCCCACCATGGGGGGCCTCCTCATCCTCGTGGTCATCACCCTTTCCACCCTGCTCTGGTGCGACCTGAAGAGCGGCACGATCTGGGTGACGGTGCTCTCCCTGCTGGGCTTCGGGGCGGTTGGGGCCTTCGTCTCGGCGCGGATCGAAAACGTCAT
>CAYSXG010000319.1:0-4438 GCA_964434895.1 uncultured Solibacteraceae bacterium
CGTGCAGGTGGGGGACATCTACGTCTACACCTTCAATCCGGAATCCCCGGAATCCGGCAAGGCCGTCGGCGAGGGCCGCTACGCCCTCCAGCCGGGACGCTGGATGCAGGTGAAGAGCGTCAACCAGCTGCTGAAGGAGGAGTACCAGAACCGCCCCGCCCGGGGGGCCGGCGCCGAAGGGGCCGAGGAGGAAGGGGGCCGCCGGCTGCGCCTGGTGGCCTTCCCGGACTTCGTGGGCGCCACCCTTCGGGACCCCGGGTCCACCCTCAGCAAGTCCATGGTCCACAACGGCATCATCCCCGCCGAGGTCTTCAACCTGGACCTGGACCCCCTCTCCCTCAAGGTCTCCGCCGTGAGCCTGCGCCTGCCCTCCGCCGAAAGCTACGGCCTCTCCCAAGCGGACCTCCTGAACGAACTGGTGGACGCCTCCGGGGAGGGGAGGAAGCTGAAGGGCCCCTACCTGGAATCCACCCGCTGGGCCGCCCCGAAGGGAAGGCTGTGGCTGCGGGTGGTCTCCGAGGTCTACCTGGCCCGGACCATGGACATCACCGTGGAATACCGCGGGAAGGAGCCCCAGGAGAAGGAGGACGGCTACCGGATGGTGCGGCCCGACCCCTACCTCAAGGCCAAGGAACGGGTGAGGGCCCTGAACGAGTCCCTGAACAGCCTGGGCCTGCGGGACCTGCCCGGCGGGACCTTGAAATACATCAATTCCACGGACCGCCGCGTGGCCCTGCGCCGCACCTGGGAGCGGGGCATCGCCGTGGGCTTCCGGGGCTTCACGCTGGAAATCGACCCCTCCACCGGCGAGGTCCTGCACTTCCATCCCCTGAACACCTTCAATCCCAGCTTCCAGCCTCGGGTCCTGTAGGGCCTCAGGCCACGGCGATGAGCACCCGGTCATGGCCGTGGAAGTCCCGATGCACGAGCACCCGGGAATAGCCCATGGCCTCGGCCCGGGCCTTCAGTTCGGGCCCCTGGCCGGAGCCGATCTCCAGCACCACCCCCGGCGAAAAGCGCAGGCGGGCCTGGCGGAGCAGCTCGGTGCTGGTGGCCAGGCCCCGCTCCTCGGCAAAAAGGGCCAGGCGCGGCTCGAAGGCCAGCTCCCGCTGAAGGACGAAGGCCTCGGCCGGGTCCACGTAGGGCGGATTGGACACCACCAGGCCCACGGGGTCCTGGACCGGGCGCAGGAGATCCCCCTGGCAGAAGGTCAGCCGGGCCCCCAGGGCCGCAGCGTTGGCGGCGGCCATGTTCAGGGCCCCCTCGCTGATGTCCGAGGCCGTCACCTCCCAGGCGGTCTCCAGGGCCAGGGTGATCCCGAGGATCCCGCTGCCGGTGCCGATATCGCAGGCCCGCCGCACCCGAAGGCGATGGCCCAGGTCCATGGCCGCCTCCAGCACGATCTCCGTCTCCGGCCGGGGGATGAGGGTGTCCTGGCTCACCAGGAAGCGGCGGCCCCGCCACTCGGTCCAGCCCAGGATGTAGGCCCAGGGCAGGCCCCGCTTCCTCAGGCGCACCCAATCGCTCATCAGGCGGCGCACCTCGTCCGGCACCTTCTCCTCCCCGTGGGCCGCCATCCAGGAGCGGTCCTTTCCCAGGCCCTCGTCGAACCAGCGATGGGTCTCGGCATTGGCCTCCAGGGGGTCCAGGAAGGAGGCCAGGGCTGCCGCCAGATCGAGGCGCAGCTGAATGTAGGTCTGGGGGCTGATGACCAAGGGGCCTTCCGGAATGCCATCTCTTCAACGGCAAAAAGGGGAGTTCGGCTTAGACGGGGCGCAGGCCCGGGCCGAGCCCGGGCCTTGCGCGATCTGGGATGACCTCAGCGGCCCATGAGTTCCGCGGCGCGGTCCTGGCTCTGCTTCAGCACGATCTCGTGGAGGCTGCCGCCGTGGCTATCCATGGTCACCACCACCGGGAAGTCCTCCACCTCGATGACCCAGAAGGCCTCCGGGGAGCCGAACTCCTCCAGCATGTGCACGTCCACCACGCGCTTGACCTGGGCCGCCAGGAGCGACCCCGCGCCGCCGGTGGCGTGGAAGTAGCAGGCCCCGGTCTTCACCAGGCCGTCGGAGGTCTTCTTGCCCATGCCCCCCTTGCCGATGACGCCGCGCACCTGGTAGGTGTCGAGGACCTCCGCCTGGTAGGGCTCCTCGCGGATGGAGGTGGTGGGACCCGCCGCCACGAAGCTGTAATGGCCGTCCTCGTGCTTCTTCACCACGGGGCCGCAGTGGTAGATGACCATGCCTTCGAGGATGGGCTTCAGCCACTCGGGCTTCTGTTCCTTCATGTACTTGTGGCCCATGTCGCGGCTGAGCACGAGCTTGCCGTTCAGCAGCACCTCGTCGCCCACCTTGAGCTGGCGCGCCTGGTCCTCGGTGATGGGGGTGGTGAGTCGGATCATGGGGACCTCAGGAACGATGGATAACGAGCAGGAGAATCAAGATGGCCACAGTGAGGGCAGGAGCGGCAGCGAGCCGGATGACCAGACCACCTGCCTCCCTCCAGGCTCGGCTTATCAAAGATGACCAGACCCAAACAGCGATCACAAAGGTGGCTATGACCAGGGGACCGATCACCAGCAGCAATCCCTTGTGCACCGCCAATGCTTCAGGAGGAATTCGATCTCTGTAGATGCTGGGGTCATAAGCAGGCCAGAGGAGGCCCCAAACAGTCCAAACAAGGCCAGTGATCCAGGCGACGGCTTGTCTGGTTCCAGACCGATTGGAGGGCCTTCGAATCGGCGCCGCTATCGTCGAGGAATCAGCAGGGAAATCCATGAACACATCAATCGAAGCTGACTTCGCCGTTGCCCGCGATCGTCAGGACGCGGCGCCGGCTGGACCAGCACATGTA
Organism: uncultured Solibacteraceae bacterium; assembly: GCA_964434895.1. Lineage (GTDB taxonomy): Bacteria > Acidobacteriota > Holophagae > Holophagales > Holophagaceae > CAYSXG01. The sequence goes on from CAYSXG010000319.1 coordinate 2,854, forward strand.
GCTGATGCTCACGTAGAAGCTGGCGGGGTGGCGGTACATCTCCTCCACGTGCACGCCCAGCACGGTGGTGTTGCCGCCGTAACCCATGGGGCCGATGCCCAGGGTGTTGAGGTCCTTCGTGAGTTCCTTCTCGAAGGCGTCCATCTTGGGATCGGGGTTGGCCGTGCCCAGCTTGCGGAGGATCTGTTCCTTGCTGTGCTCGTAGCCGCTCACCCGGTCGCCACCGATGGCCACGCCGAGGATGCCGGGGCTGCAGCCCTGGCCCTGGGCCTTCACCACGGCGTCGATGATGGCCTTGCGCACGCCGCCGATATCGCGGCCGGCGCCGATGGTGACGTCCGGCAGGCGGTACTGGGCGCCCACGTTCTCGCAGCCGCCCCCCTTGAGCATGAGGCTCACCTCGATGGCGTCCTTGTCCCACTCCTCGAAGTGGACGATGGGGTGCCCTTCGTGAAAGGGGTCCATGTTGTTGCCCGAGTTCTTGCCAGACAGGCTCTCCACGCAGTTGGGGCGCAGCCACACGTTCTTCGTGGCCTCCACCACCGCCTCGCGGATCTGGGCCTTGGCCTTTTTCTGGCTGAGGCCGTAGGGGTGGCGCACCCAGAAGATGACCGTGCCCGTGTCCTGGCAGAGGGGGGTCACGTGGCCGTCCGCCAGCAGGATGTTCTTTACCATATCGTTGAGGGTGTTGAAGGCGCGGGAACCCTCTTCCTCGTTGTCCCGGCCCTGCACGAGGGCGTCGATGATGTCCTGGGGCAGGCGGCTGGAGGCGCGGCGGATGAGCTCCATCACCGGCGCCTTGAGGTCCAGGGTCTTGAGCTCGGCCATGTCCGCCTTGTAGCCGGCGGGCAGCACGGATTTCTGTTCGACGACCTCCATGGAGGTCAGGGTGGGATTCGTGCATTCGGCCATGTCAAACCTCGCTCTTCCAGCCTTCCATTGTCCGCTCAACGGAAAAGGGGCTCAAGCCCGAAGACCTGAGCCCCTTGGACGCGCGAGGGTCAGAAGTTGACCGTGGTCGTCAACGTCGCCGCCACGGAAAGGGAGGGGCTGACGGCCACGGCGGCCGTGGTGCTGCCATCGGAGTTGAAGGTCGTCCGGGTGTTCCGGACCAGGTATCCGCCCACCGGGACCGTGGCGAAGGCATAGGTCTCGCCAGTGGCCGTGACCGTGGCGATCTGGCTCTGGACGACGAAGTTGGCCGAGGCCGCGCTGCCGCCCTCCACCAGGCTCTGCATCAGGTCCACGGTGTCGGACTGGTCCACCGTGGCCGCGGTGGCGAAGGAGCCGCCCACGCCGCCCGTGGCCAACGCGGCCGTGTAGGCGCCGTTGTAGGTGAAGGTGGCCATGCCGGTGGTGATGGCGAAGCCCTGGCTGGCCTTGGCGTTGTAGGCGGTGGCGCCGATCAGGGGCTGGGACACCACGAAGTAGGTCCCGCCCACGGGCAGAAGGTCCAGCGTGTAGTGGCCGTTGGCGTCCGTCACGACGGTGCGGGCGATGACGCCATTGCCCGAGCCATCCACGGTCTCGGCGTAGACGGTCGCGCCGGCCAAGGCGCCGCCGCTGGGGTTATCCGTGAGGGTGC
>CAYSXG010000320.1:0-2582 GCA_964434895.1 uncultured Solibacteraceae bacterium
CCCGACAACCGCACTCCTACCGGCGACGAGGCCGCGGCCTGCCAGGGCTACCTGCGGCGCCAGATCGAGCTCATCCAGCCCGCCGTGATCGTGACCCTGGGCGCCACGCCGCTTCGGGAGCTGCTGGGCGCCAGCGAAGGCATCACCAAGGTCCGCGGCCAATGGAAGCAGCTGGACCTCGCGGGACGCCGCATCCCGGTCATGCCCACCTTCCACCCCGCCTATGTGCTGCGCCAATACACCCAGGAAGTCCGCAAGGCCGTCTGGGAAGATCTGAAGGCCGCGAAGGAGTGGGCGGAGAAGGCCGAAGCCTGAGGCCCGCGCGGCCTGTGTCATCCTAGGAAAAACATCTGGAGCGGCCCATGCGCTTCGTCACCGTCTTCTTCCTGGTCGTGATCGCCTTCGTCCTGGTGGTCATGGGCAACGTGTACCTGGCCAACCACGACGTGCTGATGAAGGAGGTCGTGATCCGCGGCGAGTCCGTCACGGTGCAGACGGTCATCCTCATCACCTTCCTGCTGGGCTTCTTCCTGAACCTCATCTACACCGGCTACATGGAGGTGCGCCGCGCCATCAAGGGCCTGAACGCCTCGGCCGCCACGCGGCTTGGCAAGCGGCTCTCCGAGCGCCTGCAGGACGCCCGGGACTTTATGGCCCATGGCCTGCCCAAGGAAGCCAAGGCGGTGCTGGAGGGCATCCTCGAGCAGCGCAAGGACCACGTGGAGGCCCAGCTCCTCATCGCGGAGGTGGAACTGAAGCTGGGTGAACCCGGCGCCGCCCTCAAGCGCCTGGAGGAGTTCTGCCGGGAGAACCGGGGCTCCGCTGAAGGCCGCTACCTCCTTGCCGATGCGCTTCTGGCCATGCGGGACAGTGAGGGCGCCATCGGCGTGCTGCGGAAGCTGGTGTCGGACCAGCCCAAGATGGCCCTGCGGGCCCTGCGCCGCTTGCGGGCGCTGCTGGTGGAGGCCACGCGCTGGGAAGAGGCCCTGGAAGTCCACAAGAAGCTGGCCTCCCAGTTCCCTTCCGACCTGAACCAGACCGAGAAGGCCCAGGGTATGGCTCTGGCCTACCAGGTCGGCATCGTGAAGGTGGAGGCGGACCAGTACAAGGAGGCCGCACAGATCTTCCAGCAGGTCATGAAGGAGGACTCCAATTTCGTCCCCGCCTACCTGTCCCTGGGCCGCTGCATGGTGCTCCAGGACCAGGAGCCGCAGGGCGTGGAGATCTGGCTCGAGGGCTTCCGGGCCACGGGCGAGGGCACCTTCCTCCAGGAGATCGAGGACTACTACATCCAGCTGGGCAAACCCGAAGAAGGCTTGGCGGTGCTGGAGAAGGTGGCCGCCACAAGCGAGCACGCCACCATGGCCAAGTTCTTCCTCGGCAAGATGCTCTACCGCCTCGAGATCCTGGAGCGGGCCTTGGAGCAGTTCCAGGAGGTGCGCGCCCAGGTAGTCTACGCGCCGGTGCTCTTCTTCTACATGGCGAAGATCCACTCCCGGCGCGGCCGCAACGAGGCCGCCCTCAACGAGTACCGCCAGCTCCTGCGCAACCTCGGCATCCTCAAGCTGCGCTTCGAATGCGCGGCCTGCAACCACCGCACCCAGGACTACGCGGACCGCTGCGAGAACTGCGGCAGCTGGAACGCCAGCCACTTCCTGTTCAAGGAGAGCGACCTGCCCGAGGGCCCGCTCCGCCCCGAGACCACGGGCAGCTGGCTGAACCTCGCCTGAGACACCCATGACCGATCCCGCGCACCTGATCAAGCTCCGCTTCAACACCGACAAGGAGAAGGTGAGCCGGGACCTCCCGGCTTGGCGCGTCGTCATCGACGGCGTGGAGCACCTCGCCCATCACGTGCGCATCGAGGTGCCCATGGAGACCTCGGAGGACATGCTCCCCACCGGCCAGCTCAAGTGGCACCTCAGCTGCGTGGGCCGACCCCACTGGGAAGACGGGGACAGGGTCTGCGTCATCCGCTGATAGAGGAAAGGCCCGGCGGACCGGGCCCTTCTCTTGCAAAGACGAGGTCAGTTGTTGCCGTCGAAGCCGCCTGTCTTGGCCGGGCTGCCCACGGAGTAACTCCCGCTCACGTTTCCAGCGGGGCTCGCGTCCAGGCTGTAGCTCCCCTGCGTGATGGTGCCGATCTTCGCGCCGTTCTTGTCGAGGATGTCTCCGCCGAAGGTGCCAGGGCTGCCGGCGCTGGATGCCGTCGGCGCCTTTGCGGCCGTGATCACCACGCCGGTCACCTGGCCATAGCCGGTGGGGTCCATCTGGCTGGCGTAGTTGCCGCTGACGTGGCCATCCGACGAGATCTCGAGGTTGAAGTAGCCGTTATCCGAGAGGTCGGTGTGCTGGTAGCTGCCTTGGTAGACCTCCACGGACCCGCCCGTGGGCACATACAGCACGGACCAGTGCCCCGACCCGCCCACATCGTTCGACCAATCGCCCACCAGCTTCCCGCCCGCGGCGGTGCCGGTGAAGGTGTAGTTGGCGGCGGGGGTGGTGCTTGCGCCGCTCACCTGCACCGAATTCGCGGCCAGGGGGTTGCCCGCGGGTGGTCGAACGTCGACGTCCTCCATTTT
>CAYSXG010000320.1:2592-4427 GCA_964434895.1 uncultured Solibacteraceae bacterium
GGCTGTCGCAGGCTGGATGTGGCTTCCTGGATCCTTGGCAGGAGTGAAGGTGGCGCCCACGGTCCAGTCGAGGGAACCGGTGGCGGTGCCCGCCATGGTGCCTTTGAGGCTGGTGCTGCCGCCGCTGCTCCAGGTGCCGGTGCTGGAGGCGGGTGTGGAACTGCTGGAGGAGCCGCTGCAGGCCAGGAAGGCCAAGCAGCCCAGGGCTGCGAGGGCAGTGGCGGAAAGGCGGATGCGGAACATGGACGCCTCCTTTCAGGGGTGCCCTTGAAAGGTCGGCTTCGATCAAATTATGTCAATAGCATTTTTAAAAAATGTTTAAGATCTACTTCAACACCACCCAGACGCTCCGCCCAGACTGGGTGCCTTTGAGCAGCAAGGCCAGCGCTTCCTGGAATTCCGCCTCCCGCTCCTGTCCGCTCTGAAGGTCCACCACCTTGACGGGGGCACCTTGGGCCGGGCTGAGGCTCAGCTCGACCTTCCCATCGGCCAGCCCTTCCTTGGGGGCCGTCAGTTCGAACCCTTCGCCGCTTTCCAGGGCCTGGGGGCTGGTGCGGAAGACCTGGGCCAGGGCCGCCAACGCGGCGCCCGAGGGCTTCGCTTTGTCCCGCTCCCAGTTGGAGATGATGGCCTGGTCCGTGTTCACCGCCCGGCTCAGGTCTTCCTGGGTCCATCCGAACTGCCATCGCAGCTTCTTGAGGCGTTCGCCCAGGGTCCGGGGCTCGAGCCCCGCGCCACTTTTGGAATCGTAGGGACCACGGCTGACCATGGCCGACTATACCGCCGCCGGCCCCGCTGGCCCGCGCTTCGCCGCCCTCGCCTTGACGGCTTGGAACTCCCGCCAGGCCGAAAGGTGATCCACATGCCGCGGGTCCAGTTCCAGGGCGCGGCGGAGCGCCTGTTCCGCCTCGGCCAACGCCATGGAAGGATCCCTTCCTCGGTCCAAGGCCACCTCGGCCTTCAGCCGGAGCATGGAACCCAGGAGTTGCTGATGCGCCATCAGGGTGGGGTTCTGCCTGAGCGCGCCGCGCATCATGGTGATTCCTTCCTCCAGGGTGGCCGCGGCGTCGCCACCGTGAAGGCGCTCATGCTCGGCCCGCCAAAGCAGCGCCCGGCCCAGGCAGTCGCAGGCCGTCGTGTTGGTGGGGATCATGGCCAGGGCCGCGCGCCCATGCTCGACGGACAGAGAGAAGGCCTCAGTGGGGTCCATCCCATGCTGAGCACGGTGCTGCGCCCAGAAGGCGAGGATCTGGCAAAGGGCGAAGTGGGCGTCGTAGGCCCCGCCCTTGGAGACGAAGAGCCGCGAGCCCACCGGATCCAGTGCCTCCCGGGCGAAGGGCTCCGGGTCTCGGCCCGCCTCCTGGCTCTCCTGGGCAAGGGAGGCCAGCATCCAGATGTATTCGTCCAGGTAGGTGTAGTCGGTGGGGTTCAGAGCCTTGGCCCGGTCGAAGGCCTGCCGGGCCTCCGTCCGCAGGGTGGCCGCGGCAGGGTCGTCGTGGTTGTGGGCGTAGTCGCAGCGCGCCAAGAGCACCGTGCCCTCGTAGGCCTGGAGCTCCGGGCTGAGTGGAAGGCGCGCGATGGCCTCCCGGACACATCGGAGGGCTGCGTCGTAGGCCTCGCGGGGATCCCTGCCCCGGTCCTCTCGTCCATAGCCCAGCACCAGCCAAGCGTGGACGCGTTCCAGATGGGCCTTCAGGTTCGACGGATCCGCCGCCAAGGCCCGGTCGTCGGCCTGGATGGCACTCTGGTAGCCCCCCTCATGGATCTCGCTGCCCTGCCCGGCGGTCTGGACCCGGTGCCGTTCAAGGGCCCCCATGGCCGCGAGCAGCTCCGGT
>CAYSXG010000321.1:0-2745 GCA_964434895.1 uncultured Solibacteraceae bacterium
GGGGCTTGGGGGACCGGTCCGTCACGGTGGTGGGGTTGAAGGCCAGCGTGTAGGGGGGGGAGCTGTCATTGCCCTTCTTCACGCCGTCAACGAAGAATTCCACGTTGGTGACGCCGACCGTGTCCGTGGCCGTGGCAGTGAAGGTGAGGGTCCCGCCAGTGCCCGTCACCGTGGGCGTGCCCGGCGTGGGCGCATGGTTGTCCACGGGGAAGGTGACGCCGGTGGAGGTGGTGACGTTGTAGAAGGTGTCGTAGGCCTTGGCGGTGAGGGTGTGGTTGCCGTCCGTGGCGGAGGTAGAGTCCCAGTCGTAGGAGTAGGACGAAGTGGTGTCGGTGTTCACCAGGGTCCCATCGATGTAGAACTCGACCTTGGCGATGCCGTTGGTGTCCGAGGCGGTGGCGTTGAGGGGGATGATGCCGTTCACGCCCGCGATGCTGGCGGTGACCGTGGGGCCCGTGGTCTCGGGGGTGACCCAGGAGGAGACCAGGTTGGCGGCGTTCACGCTGCCCCAGCCCGTGGCCTGGTCGTAGCCGGTGCCGCAACTGTAGCCGACGACGCCGGTGACGCTGTTGTTTCCGGAGGTGACGTCGTTGAAGACCGCGGTGCCGCCGGACTGCTGGGCCCGGCCCAGCTTGTAGAAGGTGTAGTTGGCATTGCCCTGGCCCGTGCCACCCATGTGTTGCACGACGAGGGCCATGATGCCGGCGAAGGCCGGGGAGGAGGCGGAGGTGCCGCCCGCGATGTAGAGCCCGGCCGTGCCGCCTCCCGAGCTGCCCTTGTAGTACATGTAGCCGTCGTGGCTCGCCGCGGACAGGGCCACGTCCGGCACGTCGCGGGCGTTGTCCGAAGGAACACCCGTGCCCGCTTGCCAGCTAGGCTTGCTGTACTTACTGGAGGTGCCGCCGCCCGTGGCCCAGAGCTGCTTGCCCGCCTTGCCGCTGGCATCGGTCTGGCCAGAGCTCTCGTTCCAGGCCTGCTCGGGGATGTACTTGATGGCGGAATCGTAGCCGCTGCCGGAGTTGGCGGTGTTCCAGTAGGTGGAGAAGCTGCCGTTCTCGTTGAACTGGGTGCCGCCCACGCAGACGTTGTAGGGCGTGGAGCTGAGGCCGTTGACCGCCGCCCCAGTACCCGTGGTGGCGCTGGCGCTGTCGCAGCCCGCCGCGCCGGAGTCTCCGGCGGAGACGAAGGATGTGACGCCCTCGGTGGCGGCCTGGGACCAGAGGTTGTTGTAGAAGGTGTTCTCCGACGTGCCCATGCTCGATTCGCAGGAGCCGAAGCTGGTGCTCATGATCGTGATGCCCAGGGTGGAGGCGTTGTTCACGATGTACTGGGCGGAGAGATCCACGCCATCCGTGGTGGTGGTCTTGGAGACGATGAATTTGATGGTGGCGTTGCGGGCCACGGCGCCAGACCACTCGACATCCAATAGGGCCTCGCCCTCCTCGCCGCCACCCAGGTTCCCGGGGTCCGTGCCGTTCAGGACCACGGTGGGCGTCTTGGTGGAAAGGCCCATATCGGAGCGGAAGGTGTCCACATCGGCCGTGGCGATGTTGCTGCGGCCCACGATGCCGATGGTCACGCCCGTGCCGTCCGTCCCTGCGGAGATGAGGGAGCTGAGGCCGTAGATGACTTTGAAGTCATTGGGGCTCATGTAGTGCGTGGTGGAGCCGTTGGTCTCCTGCGGGTCCGAGAGGCGTCCGCGCAGTCCGGCCACCTCCTGGTCCGTCAGCTTGCGCATGCCCTGATGGAAGGCCTCACGCGGGATGTTGTGCATCGAGACCACGCCACCCACGACCCCCGCCAGGGCCGCGGGGATGCTGGGCTCCTCGGCGTTGCCGTAGCGGGCCTCGCCGTCCACCTCATAGGTGCGCATGGCCGTTCGGAAGGCCCGCTGCACCTGGGCGGCGCTGCCGGTGAAGTTGATGGAAAGGCGGCCGGGCTGGACCTCGTCCACCCGGAAGCCCTGCCGCTGCAGCCAGCTGGTCACGGCGTCGAGGTCCTCCTGTGAGGGGCCGAACATCTGGCCGAACTGCTCGGGGCTAAGCCACTTGTGGAAGAAGGGAGAGGCTGGATCCTGCTGGGCCTTCTGGAGTGCCTCCAGGCGGAATTTGGCGTCGCTGGACATCTCGAGAGCCAGGATCAACCGCTCCATGGCGAATCCCGGAGCCAGGGCGCCGGTCTCCCGGCCATCCCGGATGGCCGGATGGACGTTGTGCCCCAGACTCACCCGGTCCTGGTCGTTGATGGCCATGGGGATGCTGCGCTCCTGGCGGGGGGGGGCGAAGCGGCTGAAGTCGGGGGCCTGCTCAGGCCGGGAGGCGGCGAGGGGAGCCGCGGCCAGCAGGACGGCGAGGCCGGTCAGGAGGGGGCGGGCGCGCATGGGATCTCCGGATGAAAGGGCTTCTATGCTTGAAATCTTCGGCCCTTTGGGGGCGATTGCTCAAGCATAGGCCCAGGGGCTGCTGACCGTCGGAGAGCGGCTCCGCGAAAAGCCCAGTGGCAGGCGGGAAGGGCCGAAAGGTCAAATGGTGGGGCTGGAATGCAGGTCTCTGGATCTCCAGCGGAAAGGGCCGCCCTGGGGCGGCCCTTTCCGCTGTGGTGGTGCTTGGATCAGTTGCTGACGGTGAAGGAGACGATGGTGGAGACACCGATGTTGCCGCTGATATCCACGGCCTTGGTCTGGAGGGTGTGGGTCCCGTTCGACAGGGTGGTTCCATTGCTGGACGAACGGATTGTGCAGGTTGG
>CAYSXG010000321.1:2755-4426 GCA_964434895.1 uncultured Solibacteraceae bacterium
CCTCTGATATCCGTGGCCTTGGGCTGGCGGGTGGGGGTCGCGTTCGAAGGGGTGGTCGAGTTGAAGGTGGTGGAATAGGGGGCGGCGCGGTCGGTCACGACCCAGATGCGATCAACATAGAAACCGACCTTGGCTACCGCATAGTTGTCCGTGGCGGTGGCATTGAAGGTGATGGTGCCAGTGGTCCCGGCGACGGAGCAGGAGGTGACCGGTTTCACGGTTTCAGCAGGGTTGCTGACCGTGAAGGAGATGGTGGACGAAGTGCCGATGTTGCCGGCGGCGTCCAGGGCTTTGACATAGAGGGTGTGCGTGCCGTTGGTGAGGGTGTAGCCGTTATAGGTGGCGACGTAGGGGGCGATGGAATCGGAGACGATCCACTTGCCATCCAGATAGAAGCCCACGGTGGAGACGCCGAAGCTATCCGAGGCAGTGGCGGTGAAGACCAAGGTGCCAGTGGTGCCGCTCTCGGTGACAGAGGCGGTGGGTGGGGTGTTGTCGACGTTGAAGGAAACGCCGGTGGAGGTACCTACGTTGTTCGCGGCGTCGTAGGCCTTCACCACCAGGGTGTGGGAGCCCGTGGCCACGGTCGTGGAATCGAAGGCCAGGCTGTAAGGGGCGCTGGTGTCGCTCCCTTTGAGCAGCCCATCCACGTAGAACTCCACCTTGGTGACGTTCACGTCATCGGTGGCGGTGGCGTTGAAGGTGATCGTGCCCTTCACACCTGTCACAGAGGGGGTGCCGGGGACCGGAGCGGTCGTATCGCCGGCGGTGTGCACCGTGACTTGGCGGGTCACAGCCGGAGAAGCGGCGCCGTTGGCGTCCGTGGCGGTGAGGCTCACCGTGTAGGTCACATCGGAGCCGCTGGTGTTGGTGAAGGCATAGGGGTAGCCAGTGCCCGCCGAGCTGCCGGTGGTGCCGTCGCCGAAATTCCAGTTGTAGGTCGTGATGGCCACGGAGGGGATGGTGTCCTTGGCCGAGGCGACGAAGGAGATGGTGTCCCCGCTATTCACGGTGATGTTGGAGGCCGGGGTGGAGAAGGAGGCCTTCACCGCCGTCAAGGTGGCAGCGGCGCCCACGTTGATGCCGTGGTAGGCGTTCTGCACCGAGAGGTACTCGAAGGAGTTCGCGCCGAAGAGATCCGTCGCCGCGCTCAGCGCTGCGGTGCGGGCCTGGGCGTAGGTGCTGCTGGAGGTCAGGTAGGTGGTGAGGGTCTTGTACCAGATGCGGGCGGCGGAGTCGTTGCCGATGCCGTTCATGCCGTTGGGCAGGAAGTTCGGGGCCGAGACACCGTTGCCGGCGGTGTTGATGGCCGTGGAGGTGTCCCCGCTGGTGGTGGCGCCGGCGGCGAGGAAGTAGAAGAAGCGGTTGTTGGGGCCGCTGCTGTAGTGGACGTCCAGGCTGCCCATGCCGCTGTACCAGTAGTTGGGGGAGGCGCCGTCCAGGTTGGGGCGGTACATCCAGCGCAAGGCGTCATTGGGGGCGGCGTGGCCCCAGGAGTTTTCGAACATCTTGTAGTTGGCGCTGACGGTGGTGCCGCCCACGAGGATGGAGGCCGAGTCCGGGATGGTGGATCCGGTGCCGCCGCCCAGGGTGTAGAACTCCACGCAGGTGCCGAAGATGTCGGAGTTGGATTCGTTGAGACCGCCGCTCTCGCCGGAGTAGGTGAGGTTG
>CAYSXG010000322.1:0-4424 GCA_964434895.1 uncultured Solibacteraceae bacterium
GGGAGCCGGAGGCGACCCTGGACGAGGGCGTCTGGCGGTTGCGGGTGCGGGGGGAGCGGGGCCTGCGGGATCTCTCCTACGACGAGGCCCATCGCCTGCTGGCGGCGGTGCTGGGTTGGGGGGCCCTGCCCAGCCCCGCGGACCGGGTGGAGCCCATCCCCGGCGGCTTCCGGGCCCGGGGCGTGGGCCTGGGCCACCGCGTGGGGCTTTGCCTGGGGGAATGAGGGCGGCGAATCCGGATTCGCGGACTGGCTGCGCACGGGAATCCCTTCGGGACCGCTGCGGGACGCGGTGCGTCCCTCGCTTTCCCTACCTGCGCGCCATCCCGATCGGTGGTCCGGACCCTATCGCCCCAAAAAAAAGCGCCCCGAAGGGCGCCGTGATCTTCATGGTCGGGGCGATAGGATTCGAACCTACGACCCTCTGCTCCCAAAGCAGATGCGCTACCAGGCTGCGCCACGCCCCGACGGGGTCAGGATAGCGCGGCGGGCCCTACTTGTTGGAGGCCAGGGCGAAGCTGCGGAAGTTCAGGCCGTTGCGCTGGAGCTCGAGGATGTTGGCGGCGGCGCCCACGAGGAGGGCCGTTTCCATCTCGGCCCCACCCAGCTTGGTGGCCCCCGGCGGGGGCACGCTGGCGATGGACTTCTGGCCCTTGCCCCAGGCCAGGTTCAGGTCGCAGGCCACCTTCTTCTGCTGGCTCACGAGCTCCCCGGAGATGCTGCTGGGCAGGCCGTCGGCGCCGTAGGTCACGCGCATGGAGCCGGGGCCCTCGAAGCCCTTGCTCTGGTTGTGGATGGTCAGGGACTGGAGCTTGTTGTTGCCGTCGTAGGCGAATTCCAGGCGGGTCTTCACGCCCTGGGCCTCGTTGGTGAAGTCCATCTGGTAGGGGAGGCGGTTGGCCTTGTCGAAGGCCACTTCCAGGCGGCCCCGCTTCCAGAAGCCCAGGGTTTCCGCCAGGCTCTGCTCCCGCTTCTTGACGTCGTAGGAGCTGGTGGGTGCGTAGAAGGTGACGGTCTGCAGGGTTCGGTTGCCGGCCGCGATCTCCTTGCCGTAGGTGGCCTTGAAGGTGCTGGACTTGGTGTAGACGCTCTTGACGTCGTTGAGGCTCTGCTGGAACCAGCCCATGAAGGAGAGGGGAGCGTCCGAGGGGGTGGGCTCCACCTGGGTGGTGTAGGCGTTCTGCTCCTTGCTGTAGAGGAAGCCCTTGTTCCCGACGCGGGAGTAGAGCAGGTGGCCGAAATCGCCGCTCATCTCGGTGCGGAAGTCGGTGTTGGCGAAGTAGGTGGACTTCACCTTGACGTTGGCCCGGCCCTCCTTCACGGCGGAGGCCTTGACCTGGCCCTCGGTGGCCTCGGCCACCTTGGCGTTGATGGCCTGGGCGGAGAGGGTCACCCGCAGGCTGCCGTCCAGGTCCACGTAGCGGATGTCCTTGAAGGCTTCGCCGAACCAGGCGTCCCGGATGGAATCCAGCACCTTGTCGAAGGTCTGGCGGGCCATCTGGGCCTCAAGGGAGTCCTTCTTGTCCTTGTCCGCCTTGTCCGCGGACTTCTTGTCCGAGCCCTTGGCGGCGGGCTTGTCCCCGCTGGGGGCCTGGGCGGCCAGGACGCTGGTCAGAAGGGCGAGGGGGAGCAGGTGCTTGAGCTTCATTGCGGAGACTCCTAGGTAGGGTATGGGATGCGTTCAGGAGGTGCGGAGTTCCCGCTTCTGCTTGGCGAAGCAGGCCTTGCACAGGGCCTGGGCAGGGTCCGTCGGGACGAAGCTCAGGTATTCCTCGGCCCCGCAGGAGGCGCATTGGATGCGGGTGAGGATGGAGGCCCCCGCCTTCTTCCGCTTGGGCCCGTGGGCCTTCTGGTAGCAGGCGGGACAGAGGTAGAACTTCTCCCCGGGGCCCAGGGTGAAGGTCCGGCCGCAGGTGGCGCAGTCCTTCTGGCGGGTGTTCGGGGCCGCCGGCCGGTCCGCCCTTTTCTGCACCTTCACGCTTCCCGGGGCCGGGGCCGCGGGGTTATCGGGAAGGTCGCGGGAGCGGGTCATGGGGGGAGGTCCGAGGTCGTTCTGGGGCTGTCGAGGGGGTAAAAGGTCCTTGGGTGCAAAAGGAAATCCTAGCACGGGGCGGCCAAAGGCCGAGGGAGGATCTGCGAAGATGGCCTAAATGGACAGCGCCCAGGACCTCATCACCCCCCTGTTGGACGGCCAGCCCCGCGCCCTGGCCCGGGCCATCTCCTGGATGGAGAACGGCCACCCCGAGGCTCGGGCCCTCATGGCCCTGGCCTGGCCCCGGGTGGGCCGCGCCCAGGTCATCGGCCTCACGGGCCCCCCCGGGGCCGGCAAGTCCACCCTCACGGACCGCCTGGCCCGGGCCTACCGGGAGCAGGGCCACAAGGTGGGCATCCTGGCGGTGGATCCCACCAGCCCCTTCAGCGGGGGCGCCATCCTGGGAGACCGCATCCGCATGCAGCGCATCGCTGCGGACCCGGGCATCTTCATCCGCTCCCTGGCCACCCGGGGGGCCCTCGGGGGCCTGAGCCGGGCCACCCAGGACGCCATCGACCTCCTGGACGCCGCGGGCTACGGGACCATCCTCGTGGAGACCGTGGGCGTGGGCCAGGACGAGGTGGACGTGGTGGCCTGCGTCCAGACCTGCTGCGTGGTGCTGGTGCCGGGCCTGGGGGACGAGATCCAGGCCATCAAGGCCGGCATCATGGAAGTGGCGGACCTCTTCGTCATCAACAAGGCGGACCGGGAGGGCGTGGAGCAGGTGGAGCAGGAGCTGGAGGCCATGAAGAGCCTCAGCCCTCCCAAGCCTTGGGACCCGCCGGCCTGCCGGGTCGTGGCCACCCAGGGGACGGGCGTGGAGGGGCTGCTGGAGCGGATCCAGGAGCACGGGGCCTGGCTTCGGGCCCAGGGGGACCTCGCCCGCAAGGCCCGGGAGCGGGCCCGCCTGCGCTTCGAGTCCCTGCTGGTGGAGGAGGCCCTGCGCCGGATCAAGGAAGGGGCCGGCCAGGATCGGCTGGATGCCCTCGTCGCGGCCATCGCCGAACGGCACCTGGACCCCTACGCCGCCGTGGCGCAGGTACTGGGAGGAGCCTAGGTCCCTCGCACTTCACTTGTGATAGGTCCGCCCCTTCAGGATCGCGAAGGCCCGGTAGAGCTGCTCCAGGAGGAGGACGCGGCTGAGGTCGTGGGGGAAGGTCATGGGGCTCAAGGACAGCTTCTCCCGGACCTCCCCCTTCAGTTCCGGGTCGAAGCCGTGGCTGGACCCGATGGCGAAGGCCAGGCTCTCCCCCCGGTCCATGCGCTCCCCCAGCCAGGCCGCGAAGCCTTCGGAGCTCCGGGGCGGGCCCGCGGGGTCCAGCAGCACCGGGCAGCGCGCGGCCTGGAGCCGCGGACGCAGGCGCGCGGCCTCCTCCCGGAGCTGGCGGACCGGGTCCCCCTTGCCCTCGGCGAGTTCCAGCAGCTCCGGACGGGCGTAGGGCCTCAGCATGGACAGGTAGTGCCGCTCCAGGTCCCGCAGGGGCTCCAGCTTGGGTTTCCCGAAGGTCAGGATCTGGATGGGGAACACGCGGGCTCCTGTGGCGCGGGCCGTTCCGGGCACTTTCCGATGGAAGGCGCGCGAAAGTCCAGGCAACATCCTCTCATCCATATCCTCGGGAGGCCGCATGGCGAGACTTGGCTGGATCCACCGGGCGCTTCTTTCCGGTGGGACGGCGGCCCTGGTCCTGGGCGGAGCCCTGGGCTGCGACAGCAAGGACTCCGGCATCCCTTCCTCCCCTCCCCTGGCCGCCTCGGAGCCGGACCAGATCCTCCTTCACCTCAAGTACTTGGCCGTGCGCCGGGACCTCCGCCACATCGTGGTCATCGCCCCCATCAGCCCGGACGTGGTCTTCCCCTCCTCCTGGTGGTTCCACAAGCACGCCACGGACCTGAAGATCGATCTGAGCCCCGAGGAAATGCAGTCCCTCGCCATCACGGAGCTGCAGGCGCGCCTGCCCAACCTGCCCCGCAGCGAGGAGAAGGGGTATGGCATCGAGGAGGCCCGGAAGGCCTTCAACGCCGGCCTGTACCGGCTGCTCAAGGGCATCCCCCAGGAGGCCTGGAACGACGTGCGGGTCTCCGAGGTCAAGATGAACGGCTCCAACACCCGGGTGATGGACGTCTTCCTGGCCTACAACGGCAAGCAGATCATGCAGGTGAGCTGCCTGAAGAAGGCCGACGGCTACTACGGCGTCTCCTTCATCCGCTACCTGCAGGTGCCCAGCGGCGTCTTCAAGGCCCCCGCCAAGAAGTAGGTCGGGGACCCCTCCTCGCCTCGTGGCACGAGGCTGCTATAGTGGCCTCCTTTGCTCCCTGACTCCGGGTAGCGCGAGGATCCCATGACCGAGCACATCAATCTCTTTGAGAACGTGAACCGCCAGTTCGACGAGGCG
>CAYSXG010000323.1:0-4417 GCA_964434895.1 uncultured Solibacteraceae bacterium
CGGCCTATCGCAAGGCGCAGATCCTGGTCGCCGGCGAGAACTTCGGCTGCGGCTCCAGCCGCGAGCACGCGCCCTGGGCGCTGCTCGACTTCGGCATCCGCTGCGTCATCGCCCCCAGCTTCGCGGACATCTTCCACGAGAACTGCTTCAAGAACGGCATCCTGCCCCTGGTCCTCGACGGGCCCGCCATCGAGGCCCTGGCGAAGGTGGAGGCCCCCCTCACGGTGGACCTTCCGGCCCAGGAGGTACGGGGCGGGGAGCTGCGCCTCTCCTTCGACGTGGACCCCTCCCGGAAGGCCGCCCTGATGGAGGGCCTGGACGAGATCGGCCTCACGGAAAGGCTGGGGGAGGCCGTCGCGGCCTTCGAGGCCTCCCAGCGCGATCGGGAACCCTGGCTCTACGGGGCCGTCCCCTGAACGCCGCAACAATCGGGTGGGAGGGGCCGGCTCCCCGCCCCATGCTGGGCGAGGAGGGGGGCATGGCCAAGAGCGACTACGCCAAGGTGGAGCAGGCCCTCCGATTCATCGAGGCCCGGCCCCAGCGCAGGCCCCACCGCGCGGAGTTGGCCGCCGAGGTTGGCCTGGGCGAATTCCATTTCCAGCGCCTCTTCCAGCGCTGGGCCGGGGTCAGCCCCAAGCGCTTCCTGCAGTTTCTCACCTTGCAGGAGGCCAAGCGGATGCTGCTCAGCTCCAAAAGCCTCCTGGAAACGAGCCACGAGGTGGGGCTTTCGGGGCCGGGGCGCCTCCACGACCTCTTCCTGGGCCTGGAGCGGATGACGCCAGGGGAGTTCAAGGCCCAGGCCGCGGGCCTCACCGTCCACTGGGGAGTGGAGGACACCCCCTTCGGTCCCGCCCTCTTCGCGGCCCTGGAACGGGGCCTCTGCGGCCTCTCCTTCCTCCTCGAGGAGGGCCCGGAGGGGGCCTTCCGGGAGCTTCGGGAACGCTGGCCCGGGGCGCGGCTGGAGGCGGCGCCGGCCCGCGTCCGCCCCTACGCCGAGGCCCTCTCCGCCCGGATCCTGGGAAATCCCAGCCAGCCCCTGGGCCTGGTGCTGAAGGGAACGCCCTTCCAGCTCCAGACCTGGGAGGCCCTCTTGCGGGTGCCCGCGGGCCGGACCGTGGCCTACGGGGAGCTGGCCGAACTGGCGGGGGCCCCGGGGGCCTCCCGGGCCGTGGGGGGTGCGGTGGGACGCAACCCCATCGCCTGGCTCATCCCCTGCCATCGGGTCATCCAGTCCACGGGGGCCTTCGGCGACTACCACTGGGGCCCCGCCCGCAAGCGGGCCATGCTGGCCTTCGAGCGGGCGCGGGCGGAGGGTTGAAGGGCTCCTTCAGGCCGTCCGCCGTCCCTGGGCCCGCAGCATGTCCACGATGAGGAAGGCCATCTCCAGGCTCTGGGTGCGGTTCAGCCGGGGGTCGCAGCCGGTCTCGTAGGCGCGGTGCAGGTCCGCCTCCGAAAGCCGCTGGCTGCCGCCGAGGCATTCGGTCACGTTCTCCCCCGTGAGCTCGAAGTGCACCGCCCCCAGGGAGGATCCGCAGGCGGCGTGGATCTCGAAGGCCTGGCGCAGCTCCGAAAGCACGTCCTCGAAGGAGCGGGTCTTGAGGCCGGCCCCGGTGGTGCGGCCGTTGCCGTGCATGGGGTCGCAGCTCCAGAGCACGCGCCGGCCGCTAGCCCCCACCGCCTCGATGAGGCGGGGCAGGCCCTCGCCGATGCGGCCCGCGCCGAAGCGGGTGATGAGGGTGAGGCGGCCGGGCTCCCGGTGGGGGTCCAGCCTTTCCAGGGTCTCCAGGAGCTCCGAAGGGGTGGCCGAGGGGCCCACCTTCACGCCGAGGGGATTGCGGAGGCCCCGCAGGTACTCCAGGTGGGCCCCGTCCAGCTGGCGGGTGCGCTCCCCCACCCACAGCATGTGGGCCCCGAGGTTGTAGTGCCCGCCCCGCTCCGGCACGGGCCGGGTGAGGGCCTCCTCGAAGGGAAGGAGAAGAGCCTCGTGGCTGGTGAAGATCTCTCCGGCCCGAAGGCCCTCCCTCCCCAGGCCGTGGATGCTGTCGAGGAAATCCAGGGATTCCTGGACCCGTCCCAGCACCTGGCGATAGGCCTCCACGCCCTGGGTGGAGCCCGGCAGCTCCCAGCGCTCCGGATGGTGGAGGTCCGCGAAGCCCCCGTCCACCAGGGCCCGCAGATGGTTGAGGGTGGCCGAGGCCCGGAAGTAGGCCTGCAGCATGCGTTGGGGGTCCGGGCGGCGGGCCTCCGGCGTGGCCTCCAGGCCGTTGACCAGGTCCCCCCGGTAGACCGGGAGCTCCCTTCCCTCCAGGGTCTCCGTGGCCGCGCTGCGGGGCTTGGCGTACTGGCCGGCGATGCGCCCCACGTGGAAGACGGAGCGGCGGGCCCCGTGGGTGAGGACCACGGACATCTGCAGCAGCACCTTCAGCTTGTCCCCGATGGCCTGGGGGGTGCAGTCCTGGAAGCGCTCGGCGCAATCGCCGCCCTGGAGCATGAAGCGGCGCCCCTCGGCGGCCTCGGCCACGAGGGCCCGGAGGGCGTCCACCTCCTCGGGCACCACGAGGGGGGGCAGGCGCCGCAGCTCCGCCAGGACCCCCTCGAGGGCCGGGGCGTCGGGGTAGCGGGGCTGCTGGGCCGCGGGCAGGTCCCGCCAGGAGGAGGGCGTCCAGATGGATTCGAGGGTGCTCAGCATGGGGACTTTCCTTTCGCGCGCGCCCGGGGGTAGGAGCCGAGCAGCCTGAGGGCGGGGGAGACGGAGCGGAGCTGGGCCAGGGCCTCGGCCACGGGCCCGTCGCTGGCGTGGCCCTCCAGCTCCAGGAAGAAGACGAATTCCCAAGGGCGCCGGCGGGCGGGCCGGCTTTCGATGCGGGTGAGGTTGAGGCCCCGCTCCGCCAGGGGGGTGAGGAGGCGGTAGAGCACGCCGGGCCCGTCCCCCCCGGGCACCAGGAGGCTGGTGCGGTCCGCGCCGCTGGGCCCCGGTTCCGGGCCCCCCACCACCCAAAAGCGGGTCTGGTTGAGGGCCTGGTCCTGGATCCTCCGCCGCAGCACCGACAGCCCGTGGAGCTCCGCCGCCAGCTCCGAGGCGATGGCCGCGCCCCCGGGCTCCTCCAGGGCCAGCCGCGCCGCCTCGGCGGTGGAGGGGGCCTCCAGGAGCAGGGCCTGGGGCAGGTGCTCCTCCAGCCACGCGCGGCACTGGCCCAGGGCCTGGGGATGGGAGTGGACCCGGGAGATCTCGTCCAAGGAGGAGCCGGGCCGGGCCAGGAGGGCGTGCTCCACGTCCACCACCAGCTCCCCGGTGATGCGGGGCGGCGCCTCCAGGAGGGCGTCGAGGGTGGAGCCCACCAGCCCTTCGGTGGAGTTCTCCACGGGCACCACCCCCAGGTCCGCCTCCCCCCGGGCCACCCGGTCCAGCACCGCGGCGATGGTGCCCGCGGGCAGGGCCCGGGCGGACTTGCCGAAGCGCTGGCGCACCGCCAGGTGGGAGAAGGTGCCCTCGGGGCCCAGGTAGGCCACCCGGAGCCCCTTTTCCAGGGAGAGGCAGGCGCTGAAGATCTTCTGGAAGACGTGGCCGAGGGCGGGCGTGGGAAAGGGGCCCGGGTTGCGGGCCTGGAGGCGGGCGACGATGGTGCGCTCCCGGCCCGGGACGTAGAAGGCCCCTTCCACGCCGAGGGCGGCCTTGCAGCGGCCCACCTCCTCCACGAGGCGGGCCCGCTCGTTGAGCAGGCGCAGCAGGTCGTCGTCCAGGGCGTCGATGCGGGCGCGAAGGCCGGCGAGGGCCTCGGCGGGGGAATCGGGTGGGGGGGCGGGGACCACGGGAACTCCAAAAACAAAGAGGCCCGCTCGAAAGCGGGCCGTGGAATCGGGGAAGCGGTGTTTCAGCTAAGCCCAGTCCCTCCCGGCCCGTTCGCACAGGGAATAAAAAAAGAAGCGGGCGTTGGAGGTGGTGGGGGTCATGGGGTCTCGGGCCGATGGGCCGGATTCCAGTAAACCAGGGAAGGGGTCCAGGGGCAAACCCTTCATTTCCGGCGGGTGTACTCGATCTCCATGCCGAGGGAATACTTCCCGTTCTTCCCCTTCATGTACATCTTCATGCTCCGGTGGTCGGCGTCCTTCATCACGTCGACCTCCTTGAAGGAGGTCAGCTTGCCGTTCATGTCCGGCCCCTGGAAATAGCTCGTGATCTCCTTGCACCCGTCCTTGCAGGTCCCCACGGGGTGGGAGGGGGTCGCGCTCATGGAATCCACCCACAGGCCCGTATGCCGCTGGGCGATGGTGTCGTAACCGAAGAGGCCGTGGCCCTCGAAGGGGGTGTTCATGAAGGTGGCGGGGAAGTCCGTTTCGAACCAGAGCCCCCCAGAAGCCACCTTTTCCACCTCCCACCCTCTGGAATCCCCCGGGGGCCGGCGGATCGCCCCGAGGT
>CAYSXG010000324.1:0-4402 GCA_964434895.1 uncultured Solibacteraceae bacterium
GTAGAATCGCCGGGATGCGTCCGCCGCTCCTGCTCGCATTCGCGCTGGCTTTTTCCGCACGGCCCGTTCGCGCCCAGACGCCCCCTGCCGGGCCGCCCCCGGCCGCCGCCTCTCTGGGCGAGGCCGGCAAGGACCCCGCCAAGGCCTTCGACGGCGCCGACAAGAAGAAGAAAAACGACGACCGGCCCGGATTGCGCTTCATGGGGGTGGACCTGGGCGGCTCGTCGCCGGAGCAGCCGGGCCAAGCGGAGCCGTACACCAGCAAGGGCATCCCGCCCTACCTGGGTAACGCCGATAGCCTCTACGGCACGGGCCAGCTCCCGAAATTCGGGCAGGACCTCTTCAAGGTGCCCCACGGGGAGACGAACCTCTACCTCATCCCCACCGCGGAAGTGCCCGTCACCAACCTCTACCGGGACGAGATCCTGCACGAGGACCAGCTGCCCCTGCGCCACTGCGCCCTGACCCCCTGCTTCCGCAGCGAGGCGGGCAGCTACGGCAAGGACACGAAGGGCATCATCCGCCAGCACCAGTTCCACAAGGTGGAGCTGGTGACCTTCGCCACCGCCGAGCAGGCTGAAGCGGAGCTGGAGCGCCTCACCTCCGACGCCGAGGCCATCCTCGAGGCCCTGGAGCTGCCCTACCGCCGCGTGCTGCTCTGCAGCGGGGACATGGGCTTCTCCAGCCGCAAGACCTACGACCTCGAAGTCTGGATTCCCAGCCAGGGCACCTACCGGGAGATCAGCTCCTGCAGCTGGTTCGGGGACTTCCAGGCCCGCCGTGCGGCCATCCGCTGGAAGGGGGGGGACCCCAAGGCCAAGGCCCAGCTGATCCACACCCTCAACGGCTCGGGCCTCGCGGTGGGCCGCACCTGGGTGGCGGTGCTGGAGAACTACCAGCAGGCCGACGGTTCCGTGAAGGTGCCGAAGGCCCTGGTGCCCTACCTGGGCGTGGAGGCGATCCGGTGAATGAAGATTAGGCCTTGGGCGACCACCGGGGCATGACCCGCAGCATTGCTGATAACTTCGACCCATGAACCTCCTCAGCGTCCGGTCCCTGGGCCTTCAAAGGGCGGGACGCTGGACCCTGCGCGGCGTTTCCTTCGACGTGGCCCCGGGCCAGGCCTGGGGCATCGTGGGCGAGAGCGGGGCGGGCAAAAGCACCCTGATGCAGCTGGTCCTGGGCCTCCTGGACCCTTCGGAGGGGGAGGTCCGGCTGGAGGGGGGCCCCTGGTCCGGGCTGCAGGAGAGGGAGCGGCGTCCGCGCCGCCCCCTCCTTCAGGCGGTCTTCCAGGATCCTTTGGCCAGCCTCCCCCCCCACCTGAGCGGCTGGGAGATCCTCCAGGAGCCCCTGGACGTCTGGGACCGGGGCAGCCCTGCCCAGCGGCGGGAGGCCGCGGCGTCGGCGGCGGAGCGGGTGAAGTTTCCCCTGGCCTCCCTGGACCAGCGCCCCGGGGCCTGGAGCGGGGGCCTGGGCCAGCGCCTGGCCCTGGCTCGGGCCCTCATGCTGGGGCCCAAGCTGCTGGTGCTGGACGAACCCCTGTCCGCCCTGGACCCCACCCTGGCCGGCCACCTCTTGGAGCTGCTCCTGGAGCTCCGGTCCGAGGGGGTCGCCTTGCTTTTGGTGAGCCACGACCTGCCGGCGGTGCGCCGACTCTGCGATCGCACCCTGGTGCTCTACGGCGGGGAGCCCATGTGCCAGGGAGACACCGAAGCCCTGATGCAGGAGCTGCGGCACCCCTACCTGCGGGGCCTATGGGAGGCCGTTCCCTCCCTCGAGGGGGGGGCTCGGCGCTGGGGGGTGGACCCTTCCCGAGGGGCCGCGCCGGGAGGGTGCCTTCTCTACGATCGCTGTCCCAAGGCCACGGAGGCCTGCCGGGTGGCGCCGGAGCTGGACCTCCCGGAGCGCTGCCACCACCCGGGCTGAATTCGGGTTTACTCCTCGTCCAGGACGGGCGAGCTGCCGGCCCTGGGGTTCATCCAGATGCCGCTGTAGCGGCCCCAAAGGGAGCTGAGGCCGGGCCGCAGGCGCCCCTTGCTCTCGAGGTCCTGGAGTTCGGCGTTCAGGAGCTTTTGGGCCCCCTCTTCCTGGATCTTCTGGACCACCTCGTGGCGCTTTTCGAAGGTCAGGGCCGGGGCGGGGGTGCGGGCGGCGATCTTGGCCACCCAGAGGGCCCCTTCGGGGTTCCAAAGGAGGGGAGTGAGGGAGCCCACGGGGGTGTCCAGCAGGGCCTTGCGGATGGCCGGGTGCTTGCCCAGGTCCCGGAGGGCCTCGATGGTGGTCTCCGCCTGGGTGGACACGCCGCCGAGGACCTTGAGGTCCCCGCCTTTGAGGGCCGTGGCGGTCTTGTCGAAGACCTGCTTGCGGGCCTCCTCCAACTGATAGGCGGCCAGCACCTTCTTGCGGATCTCCGCGAGGGGGGGGATGCCCAGGGGCCGCTCCTCCGTGACCCGGAAGACCGCGAACTTGCCGCCGATGGGCTGGACCTTCGAAACGTCGCCCACCTTCATGCGGAAGGCCTCGCCGGGGATGCCGCCCTCGCTGGGCAGGCCCGGGACCTCCAGGGGGTCCTCGGCCAGGAAGGGCTTGCTGGTCTCCACCTTGAGGCCCAGGGCCTTGGCGGCGGCGGCGATGTCCCCGTGATCCCCGCTGCGCTTGCGCAGGGTCTCCAGGCGCTCCTTGGCCTTGGAGGCGAAGCGCTCCTGGGTCAGGTCCGCCCGCAGGGATTCCTTCATGTCCTCGAAGGACTTCTGCTTGCGCTCCTCCAGCTGGATGAGGTGGATGCCGTGGATGGTCCTCACGGGGCCGCTGATCTCGCCGGGCTGAAGGGCCATGGCGGCGTCCTCGAAGGGCTTGACCATCATGCCCCCGCGGAACCAGCCGAGGTCCCCACCGCGGCCCTTGCCGCTGGGGTCCTCCGTCAGCTCGTCCGCCAGCTTGGCGAAGTTCCCGCCGGCCTTGAGCTTAGCCTGGACGTCCTGGGCCTTCTTCATGGCCGCGGCCACCGCGGCCTCCCCGTCGGCCTTGAAGAGGATGTGGCGGGCCTTCAGCTCGATGGCGGAGGCCTTCTTGGCCTCGTAGGCCGCCTTGAGGGCCCCGTCGTCCACCTTGAGGGCGTCCCCCAGGGCCGCCTGGTCCACGACGGCCACCTGCACCACGCGCCGGGGGGGCATCTGGAAACGGGCGTCGGAGGCCTTGAGGAAGGCGTCCAGCTTGGGGTCCCCGGGATCGGCGACCTGGGCGACCTGGGCCGCCTGGGTGACGTAGTCGAAGGCTACCTTGTCGAAGCGGGCGTGGTACTCCCGGTCCAGGGTCGCCTCGTCCAGGGGCACGAGGCTGGCGGCCTGGCGCATGAGCTTGCCGCCGACGAGGGACATGCGGGTGTCCCGCTCGATCTGGGAGAGGCTGAACCCGTGCTCCCGGAGCACCTTTTCGATTTCGTCGGTGGGGCGCAGGGTGCCGTCCGCCTGGAGGAAGATGGGCGACTGCTTCAGGGTCGCCACCATGCGCTCCTTGACCTCGGGATCCGTCACCAGCACCCCGTGGCGCTCGGCCACCTCCTCGCTGAGCTTCTGGTTGATGAGCTGGCGGATGGCCTGGCCCCTCAGGAAGGGCAGCATCATTTCCAGGTTGGCGCCCTTGCCCATGCGCTGCCGGAGGTTCTCCATGGCCGCGTCCAGGTCCCGCTTGAGGATGTCTCGGCCGTAGACCCGGGCCACGACGCTGTCCGGGGCCTCCGGCAGACCGCGGCTGGGAGCCAGGTAGGCCAGCATGCTGAGGGCCACCATCAGCATGATGGCGGCGGTGGGCGTCTGGTTGCCTTTGAAGACCTGGCGGAAATTGCGAAGCATCGATACTCCTGGTGCGAAGGGGGCGACCCCCGGCCTCCGTTCGAAACCGCCGGGGCGGGACGGACAGAATTCTCAAGGTTATCAAAGTCTGGTGCCGGGCCTACACTGATAGATCGAGGAGTTCCATGGCCGTCCGTCCCGTCATCACCTGGGGAGATCCCCGCCTGAAGATCAACAGCGCCGACGTGGGCGACTGGACGCCGGAACTGGAGCAGCTGGTGGTCGACATGTTCGAGACGGCCATCGCCGAGGAGGGCGTGGGCCTGGCGGCCCCCCAGGTGGGGATCAACCTGAACCTGGCGGTCATCGACTGTTCCTGCGGCGAGGACCCGGGGCAGCGCATCGTCCTCATCAATCCCGAGATCGTGCGGGAGGAGGGCGTGCAGCGGGGCCCGGAGGGCTGCCTGTCCATCCCGGGCATCCACGAGGTGCTGGAGCGGCCCAAGAAGGTGGGCGTGAAGAACCTCCGCCCGGACGGCTCCTGGTACGAGCTGGAAGGGGAGGACCTCCTGGCCCGGGCCTTCTGCCACGAGATCGACCACCTGCGGGCA
>CAYSXG010000325.1:0-4393 GCA_964434895.1 uncultured Solibacteraceae bacterium
GGGTTCTCGAGTGATGCCAGATTGGTCCCGCCTGGAAGCCGTGGGGATCCGTTGGGGGACCCCGGTGATGGCGGCGGGCACCTTCCCCCGGCAGCCCCTGGGGGACTGGACGCCGGAGGGCCTCGCCTCCACCTGGAGGACCAACCTCAGCTTCCCCTTTCTGGTGGCCCAGTCCGTGGGCCCGCGCCTGGAGGAGGGGGGCTCCCTGCAGTTCCTCCTCGACACCGCCGTCCACCGCCCCTGGCTCCAGCGCCTCCCCTACTCCGCGGCCAAGGCGGGCCTGGCCTCCCTGATTCCGGGCCTGGCCCAGGCCCTGGCCCCCCGGGTGCGGGTGGTGGGCCACGCCCTGGGCACCCTGCTGCCCGACGAGGCCAGCGATCCCGCCTTTCTGGCCGGGCGCAGCCTCCTCCAGCGCGTCGGGAGCCCCGAGGACCTGCTCCGGGCCGTGCGCTACGTGGCCGCCAGCCCCTTCCTCACGGGGGAGGTCCTGACCCTGGATGGGGGGAGGCGCTGGATATAGGCTGGATCCCGGCGGTGCCATGAGGTTCAAAGTCAACGCGATCTTCTACTCGATCCAGGGCGAGGGCAGCCGGGCGGGGCGCCCCTGCCTCTTCATCCGCCTCACGGGCTGCCCCCTGCGCTGCGCCTATTGCGATACGGAATACGCCTTCTACGAGGGCGAGATGCGGGAGGAGGAGGCCCTGCTCCAGGAGGTGCGCCACCGCCTGGGGGAGCCCCGGCCGGGCCCCAACGCCCCCTTCGTCGAGCTCACGGGCGGCGAGCCCCTGGCCATCCCCCACGCCCCGCAGCTGCTGCGCTCCCTGCTGGGCCTGGGCTTCGAGGTGGCCATCGAGACCGCCGGGAGCCACGACCTCGCGCCGGTCCCCCGGGAGGTCATCAAGATCGTGGACCGCAAGACCCCCGGCAGCGGGGAGGAGGGGAGCTGGCTCGAATCGAACCTCGACCACATGGTGCCCGGCCAGGACGAGCTGAAGTTCGTCCTGTGCGACGAGGCGGACTACGCCTGGGCCGCCGCCTGGTGCCGGGAGCGCGGGATCTGGGACCGCTTCACGGTGCTCTTCAGCCCCGTCCACGGGGGCCTGGACCCCGCCTGGCTCGCGGAGGCCATCGTGAGGGACCATCTCCCCGTGCGCTTCCAGATGCAGCTCCACAAGGTGGTCTGGGGGGCCGAAAAGACCGGGGTCTGATCAACCGCGTCCCCCGCTCCCGTTCCGCCGCCACAGGCCCAGGAGCTCCTCGATGGGGCCCGTGACGGCCTGGCCCGCCTTCTGGGTCCGGGCCAGGCGCAGGGCCTTCTCCAGCAGGTCCAAGGCCTCCGGACCGCGGTCCAGGACCCGCAGCAGCTGGGCCTTCGCACGGAGGTTGGTGGGATCCGCGTGGAGCTGGATGGAGCGCTCCGCCCAGCCCAGGGCTTCGGCCATGTGGATCTCCTGCTCGGCGCAGTACTGGGCCGCGTCCCGGAAGAGCTTCCAGTCCGCGGGCCGCACGCGCATGGCCCTGCGCATGCGCGCGGTCACGATCTCGTCCACGTCCGTCTCCACCAGGAAGCTCACCCGCAGCTTCTCCCAGTAGAGGTCCACGTAGGCCGTGCCGTGGCCCGCGGGGTAGATCTCGAAGGTGAGCCACTCCGTCAGGGGCACGGCCTTGGGTTTGACGGTGAAGCGGAGCAGGTCCAGCTTGGGGTCGTACTCCCAGGCTCCCTGCTGCTTGGCCCGCCGGTTGAGGACGAGGGTCCAGGTGTCCCGGCCCGGGATGGCGAAGAGGGAGTAGGTGCCGGCGGGGACCTTCTCCCCGTTCACCTGGACGGGATCGCTGAAGCGGAGGGTGGTGGCCTCGTTGGCCCCCATGCGCCAGACCTGGTCGTAGGGCACCAGCTTGCCCCAGATCTCCCGTTGGCGGACCGCCGGCCGGTGGTAGCTCACCTCCACCTCCGTCGTTCCGATGACCTGGGCCACCTTCGCCTGGGGGCTGAGCTGGGGGAAGAGGGGGCCGGGCTCCTGGGCCCCAAGGACGAGGCCGAGAAGGGCCGGGAGCAGGAGGGGGCGAAGCATCTACTTGCCGGCCCATTCGCGCCGGAGGTCCTCGAGACCCGCCACGTACTCCTTGGGGGCCTTTCCCTCCGCCAGCGCCTTGGCCCTCTCCAGGAGGGGCAGGGCCTCCGCCGTCCGGCCCTGCTTTTGGAGGAGCCGGGCCTTCCATTCCACCGTCCAGAAGGTCTCCTTCAGGGCCAGGGCCCGCTCCAGCAGGGGTGCGGCCTCGGCGACGCGGCCCCCGTTGAGGTGGTACTTGCCCGCCACGAAGAAGGTGGACCAGGCCTCCTGGGGGGGCTTGGACTCGGCCCTGGCCAGCTCCTCCCGCAGGTAGGCCTGGTAGACGCCGTCCACGTCCGCCTCGATGGGGAAACTCACCCGCAGCTTCTCCCAGGACAGCGAGGCCTCCAGCGTGGCGCGCCCCTTGAGCTCCAGCCCGAAGTTCAGCCATTCCTGGTGGGGGACGGCCTGGGGGACCAGGTCCAGGCGCAGCAGGTCCTGGTCCGCCTTGTAGGAGAAGGCCCCCCACTGCTTGGGCTCCTTGCTGAGGATCAGGGTCCAGCGTTCCTTCTGGGGCAGCACGAAGAGGGCGTAGGTGCCCTTGGGCACCGGCCGGCCCGCCACGCGGACGTCGGAACTGAAGCTCAGCGTGGTGGCGTCGTTGGCCCCGGCCCGCCACACCTGCCCGTAGGGCACCAGCCGACCCCAGATCTCCCGCCCCTTCACGCCGGGGCGGTGGTAGTCGATCTCCACCCGGGTCAGGCCCAGGTTCTGGCTCACGGAGGCCGCCGGGCTCTCCCACAGCTGCTGGACCTGGGCCAGGGCCGGGAGGGTCGCGAGGGCGAGGAGGGCGGCGGCGCGTCGCATGTGGGCTCCGGGGCGGATGGAGAAGCTTACCTTCAGTAGCCCCGAAGGCGGTCCACGGCCCCCTGGATGGGCTCCCCGGCGCCGTAGCGGCGGAGGTTCTCCCGGATGCTGGGGACGAGCTGGCGGGGCGTGGAGGGCCCGCTGTGGTGCGGGGTGACGGTGACCTTGGGGTGGGTCCACAAGGGGGAATCCGAGGGCAGGGGCTCCACGGGGAAGACGTCCAGCACCGCGTGGCGCAGGCGGCCTCCGTCCAGGGCCTCGAGCAGGTCCTCGGTCATCACCAGGTCCCCGCGGCCCACGTTGAAGAGGGTGAGGCCCTCGTGGCCGTGGGCCAGCAGGCGGCGGTCCACGAGGCCCCGCGTCTGCGCCGTGGAGGGCAGCACCAGCACCAGGGCCCGGGCCCGGGGCAGCAGGAGGGGCAGGGCCTCGGTCCCGGTGAGGGGGAATTCCGGGTCGGGGCGGGGCTGCCTCACGACGCCGTGCACCTCCAGGCCCAGCTCCCGCAGGGCCCGGCCGATCTGCCGGCCGATGCGGCCGAAGCCCACCAGGACCGCCAGGGCCCCGGTCAGGTCCTCCGGAAGGAGCCGTCGGTTCCAGACCCTCTCCCGCTGGCTGGCCCGGCACTCCTCGATGCGCTGGGCCTCCGCGAGCAGGAAGCCGCCCACGTAGCGGGCCATCCAGAAGCCGAACTGCCCGTCGGAACGGGAAATCAGGACGTGGGTGGGCAGGTCCGGGTGGTCCACCAGGTGGTCCACGCCGGCCCCGCTGTTCTGTACCCAGGCCAGGCGGGGCATGCGGGCCGCGAGGCCCGTCGGGAGCTTCCAGCAGAAGAGGGCCTCCGTCCGGGCCAGCCACTCGGGGTCCAGGCTTTCCCATTCCTGGGGGTGGCACCCTCGGACGTCCAGGTCCGGCGCGGCTTCCCGAAGGGCGGGGACCCAATCCGAGTGGCGGGGGTGGACGACGGCGAGGCGCTTCATGGCCCCATTGTGACAAGGACCCGGGAGGCCTTGGACCCCCCGGGCCGCCACACTAGGGCATCGGGGCGGTGGAAGCGCAGACCTCGTAGTCCCCGAAGTCCACGGTGTCCGAAAGGCGCTTGGAGGTCATGTACAGGGAAACGTAGCCGCCGCTGACCGCGAAGTCCGGCTTGTATTCCCGCTGCGCCGCGTCCACCGCGAGCTTCGCGCGATCGATCATCAGCTGGTCTCGACGGAGCATCGGTGAGTGTTCCTGCGCGGTCGCGATCAGGGTCTCCAGCGCCAGCGTGAATGGCGTCGCGTCCAGATCGCTCGGTCGACCCACGGGTGCCGTCGCCGGCCGCGCCATCAGGGCGTTCAGCTCGCCTTCACGTGTGCCCCGCTCCTGAGCCAGCCGTGCCAGCTGCAGTTCGAGAATGCTCAGTTGCGTCTGCGCCTTGATGACGTCCTGCTGTGCGGCGCTCCCGACGGCATAGCGGTTCTCGCTGACCGCTAACA
>CAYSXG010000326.1:0-4386 GCA_964434895.1 uncultured Solibacteraceae bacterium
CACCGCCACGCCCAGCCAAGGGGAGTCCGCATTGAGCCCCGAACCCCCCTCCCCGCCGATGCCCAAGGCCCGCCGGGCGGCCCTGGCCGCCATCGAGGCCGACCCCCTGAACCTGCCGGCTGAGGCACGAACCCATCTGCGCTCCTGCCCCGCCTGCGCCGAAACGCGGGTCCAGTGGCTGGCCCTGGAGGATGCCCCCGCGGCCCTCGTGCCCGCGGGCTACTTCGAACGCCTGCCCGGTCGCATCCTGGGCAAGCTGCCCGCACGGACCGCCCCCAAGCCGGGCCACCCCCTCCTCTGGGTCGCCGCCGCGGCCCTGCTGCTGGCCGGAGGAACCGCTGGATTCCTGGCCGGGAGGGCCAACCGGACCCCCATGGTGGAGGCCAACATCGCCCCCAAGCCCCTGGAACTCCACGAGACCGCCGACACCCCCTTCCAGGAGAAGGACGAGGTGCTCACGGAGGTGGAGCGGCTTACGCCCGAACAGCTGAGGGCCCTGGCCGAAAACCTGGATACTAAGAAGGCCCGCTGAAGGGAATCGCCGTGCCCATCGCCCCCCTCCTCGTCCTCGCCACCTCCTTCCCCCCCGCCCAGGGCCTGCGCGAACCCGCCCGTCCGGCGGCCCCGCTGGAAGGCCTCAGCCAGGCGGGACCGCTGCTCCTGCAGATGCGCGTCCAGCACATCCAGGAGTCCATGAACCTGCCGGACGCCCAGGCCCGGAGCCTGGCGGAGCGCTGGTCCCGCTACGACCGCGACTTCATCCTCAAGACCCGGGAATTGGGCCAGATCCGCAAACGCTTCAACGACATCCTCATGGGCCCTGGTTCCGAGGAGGAGAAGAACAACCGCCTCCGCCCCCTCATGGACCAGTTCATAGAAGGGCGCAAGCAGCAGATGGAGCTCAAGGCCCGCTTCGAGGAGGAGATCCGCACGGGCCTCAGCCCCGCCCAGCAGGTGCGCCTCATCCTGCTGGTGGACGAGCTGCAGCAGCGGCTGCGGGACAGCATCCGGGAGGCCCTGAAGGATCGCAGGCCCGGAAAGTTCTGAAGAACTAGCCCCGGGGCGCGTCCAGAAGCACGGGCACCACCAGGGGGCGGGTGCCCGTGGTCTTGCGGATGACCCTCCGCAGAGCCTGGCGGAGAAGGTCCTTCAGGGCCTCCCGGTCCCGCCGGATCTCCGGGGGGGCCTCGTCGAAGGCCTTCACCAGGGCCGCCTTGAGCAGGTCCCCGTAGGTCACGTCGTCGCTCAGCATCACGAAGCCCCGGCTCAGGATGGTGGGTTCCGCCGCGAGTTCGAAGGTCTCGGGGTCCAGGAGCAGGGTGGCGAAGATGACCCCCTCCTCCTGGAGGACCAGCCGGTCCTGGATCACCCGGGCGTCCACCATGTGCTCGACCCCCTCGTCCACGAAGCATTTGCCTACGGGCACGGTGCCCGCGAGGCGGACCTCCCCCTGCTCCAGCTGGAGGCAGGTGCCCCCGTCGAGGAGGTGGATGCGCCCGGCCTCCCACCCCAGGGAGGCCGCCAGCCGGCCGTGGGCCTGAAGGTTGCGGAAGGTGCCGTGCACCGGGACCATGTGCCGGGGCCTCACGGTGCGGATCAGCTCCACCAAGTCCTCCCGGTGGGCGTGGCCCGTGGCGTGGACCGGGCCGAGGCCGTCCAGCAGGGTCTCCACCCCGAGGCGCGCGGCGTCGTCCAGCAGCCGGGCGATGGCCACCTCGTTGCCGGGGATGGGGCGGGAGCTCAGCACCAGGCGGTCCCCGGGGCCCGGCCGGAGACCCTTGACCTCCCCCCGCAGCAGCCGCATGAGGCCGCTCTGGGGCTCCCCCTGGCTGCCGGTACAGGCCACCACCACCTGGTGGCGGGGGAAGAGCCTCACGTCGGCGGGGCCGATGAAGAGGTCGTCCGGCAGGGAAAAGCGCCGCCGCTCCCGGGCGATGGCCACGTTGCGCTCCAGGGAACGGCCCAGCAGGCACACCTTGCGTCCGGCCTCGTAGGCCTGGTCCACCAGGGTCTGGAGCCGGTGGATGTTGGAGCTGAAGGTGGCCAGGAAGAGGATGCCTTCGGTCTTGGCCAGGGCGTCCCGAATGCCCTCGACGCAGACCTGCTCGCTGGGGGTGGGCCCCTTGGCCATCACGTTGGTGGAATCGGCCATGAGCAGCTGGACGCCGGCCTCCCCCAGCTCCCGAAGGCGGTCCAGCCCCATGAGCCGGCCGTCGATGGGGGTCGGATCGATCTTGAAGTCCCCGCTGTGGACGATGACCCCCTGGGCCGTGTGGAGGGCCAGGGCGCAGGCGTCGGGGATGCTGTGGGTGACCGGGATCCATTCCACCTCGAGGCCCGCCCCCACCGCCACCCGCCCGTAGTCGTCCACCTCCCGCAGCAGCCCGTCGTCCAGGTCGTGCTCCCGGAGCTTGCCCCGCACCAGGGCCAGGGTGAAGGCGGTCCCGTAAACGGGCACGGGCCAGCGCTCCAAAAAGTAGGGCAGCGCGCCGATGTGGTCCTCGTGGCCGTGGGTGAGCACCACCGCCCGCACCTGGTCCGCGAAGGCCTCCAGGTAGGCGAAGTCCGGCACGATGCGGTCGATGCCCGGCTGGTCCTCCGAGGGAAAGAGCTGGCCGCAGTCCACCAGGAGGAGGCCCTCGGGCCCGTGGACCGCCAGGGCGTTCATGCCGAATTCCCCCAGCCCCCCGATGAGAACGAGGCGCAGCTCCCCGGACCGGAGCGGCTCTGTCCATTCCTCGAAGGCGGCGACGTGGATCATGGATCCATTCTATCGGGTGCGCCGGCCCCGTCCTCCCCGCCCCGGATCCGGGCCAGCAGGGCCGGCCAGCGCGGAGGCGGGATGGCCTCGGCCCGGATGGCGGGGGGCAGGCCCTCGGCGTCCAGGATGGCCCGGGCCCGCTCGGCCCCCAGCCACCCCTGCCAGTTGTTGAAGAGGGTCTTGCGGCGGAGGGCGAAGCTGCGATGCAGAAGGTCCAGGAGGGGCCCCCGCAGGTCCAGGGGCGGGGCCCCGGGGCGGGGCTCGAAGCGCAGCACCGCCGATTCGACC
Source organism: uncultured Solibacteraceae bacterium (assembly GCA_964434895.1). GTDB lineage: Bacteria > Acidobacteriota > Holophagae > Holophagales > Holophagaceae > CAYSXG01. The sequence goes on from CAYSXG010000326.1 coordinate 3,050, forward strand.
TTGGGGGGGGGATGGAAGGCGCCGGGGCCCAGGCGCAGGAGCCGGGTCATGCGGGTGCAGAGTTGGGCCAGGATCCCCAAGGGACCGTAGGCCTTCGTGCCAGCCTCCCCCGTGAGCTTCTGGGCCACCTCCAGCTGGAACATGAACACCATCTGCTCCCAGGGGATGGGCTCCAGCAGGAAGCGGGTCAGGATGGGCGTGGCGGCGTTATAGGGCAGGTTCCCCACCACGGTCCACGTGGGACCCGCCGGAAGGGGGAGGGTCACGGCGTCCCCGCGCAGAAGCCTCACCTGGGGACGGTCCCGGAATTCGGCCTCCAGATGCTCGCAGGCCTCTGGATCGAGCTCCACGGCCCAAAGGGGCCTCCCATCCTCGGCCAGCGAATTCGTGAGGGTCCCGGGCCCGGGCCCGATTTCCAGGATCCCCTGGGCCGGGCAGGCCAGGGCCGCCTCGGTGATGATCCGGACGTGGGCCGGCTGGACCAGGAAATTCTGTCCGAATTCCTTCTTGGCCCGAATGGCGAAGCCGCCCGTCCCCTTCCTGCCGCCCCCGCTATCCACGCGCCCAGCCTAGCACGGCCCCCCGCCCGAGGACGGGGGGCCGAGGATTGCTGAGCGTCAACGCACGGAGCGCCAGGTCCGGACCCTCGGGAACTTGTCCGAGTAGCGGCCTTCGAAGGTCACCACCTCGAGGGCGTTGGTGCTGCCCACGGGGATGATGCCCGCCTGTCCGACCACCGAGGTGCTCATGGCCGCCAGGGGGCTGGCCAGGCCGGTGAAGCTGGCCACCTGGCCGCTGGACCAGGCATAGGGCGCGGCCACGCCGTTGCCGGGGGTGGTGGGGGCCATGACGTCGGCGACGCGCACGGTGTTCGTCGTACCGGAGCCCCCGGTGCAGTTGGCGGAGGTGGGCGTGAAGTAGGCGTAGAAGAGGACCCGGTTGAGGACGACGGGCTCGTAGATGCCCTTGGGCACAAAGTTCCCCGAGGCCGCCGGGAAGTTCATGTAGTAGCCCAGCTTCGTGGAGGAGAGGGTGGAAGCGTCGTCCAGCCACGTATTGGAGAGGACCGTGGAGCTCGTGATGCTGGCGAGCTGACTGTCCGAGGCCCCGGTCGTATCGATGCCGAACCGGTAGCTGTCCTGGCGATCGAAGACCACCGTCATCCGGTGCTGGGTGGGCACGGTGGTGGAAGTGTAGGGGGGGAAGCGATCCAAGGGATTGTCCCGATCCCCGCTTTCCAGCGCGATGCCGACCGCCGCGGGGTTGTAGTAGAAGGTCGCGCCGGTGGTGTCCGTCAGCTTCGCCTTCCCCGGGTAGTACCCGATGAGGAAGGGGGC
>CAYSXG010000327.1:0-4338 GCA_964434895.1 uncultured Solibacteraceae bacterium
GAGGCCGGCCTCATCGGGACGGCGCTGGTGCTGGCGCTCTTCGTGGCGATCCTCTGGCGGGGCTTCCGCATCGCGCGCCGCTGCCAGGACGGATTCCTGTCGCTCTGCGCCATGGGCTTCACGCTGCTGCTGGTGGTGCAGGCCCTGATGAACATGAGCGTCGTGCTCAGCCTCGCCCCCAACAAGGGCATCCCGCTGCCCTTCATCAGCTACGGCAGCTCCAGCCTCATCGTCAGCCTGGTCTGCCTGGGCATGCTCCTGAGCATCTCCAAGGAGACGAACGTCTAGCCCAGCCTCAGCGGCTCCTCGTCGTCCTCGTCCACCAGGACGAGGTTGGGGCCGCCGCTGAGGGGCACGGCGTCCTCGTACATGTTCCGGAGCTTGGTCTGGAAGCGCTCGGCTTTTTCGAGGCGCGGGTCCTCCCCCAGCACCACGCGGGTCCGCACCAGGCCGAGGATTTCGGAGGGATCGATCCCGAGGATCCCCCCCAGGAGTTTGCGGGGATTGAGGGCCTCTCCGGGTTCCATCCGAAGGGAAAGGTGGAGGCGGTCCCCCTCCCAGCGGGCCCCCAGCAGAAGGGGGCGGATGTCCACCCGTTTGAGGGCCTTTTGGCCTTCGGACTTCCCGGACTTTTCGATCTCGAATCGCGCGGAGCCCAGGCAGGCCTCCAGGGCCTCCCGGGCCCGGGCCCCCAGGTCCGCCGGACAGTCCCAGGCCCAGTGGGCCTCCCGGGCCAGTTCCAGCAGGGGGCTCGCGAAGGCGGGGATCTCCTGGAGGCCGATCCATTCCAGTCCCTCCGGAGAGGCCTCGTTCAGCCGCCGGAGCCAGGCGTCGGGAGGGCCTTCGGGCCGCGCCGCGAGGACCGCGTCCACCCACTCCCCCAGCCCCTCGGTGTCCACCGGGAGGGGGGGGCCCAGGGTGACCAGGGGGCGCGGGGCCTTGCCCAGGCCCAGGGCCAGGGGGAGGCCGGCCCGGGAGAAGGCCGCCCCGAGGGCGCGGAGGGTCTCCGAAGGATTCAGGCTCTGGAGGGGGGAGCGCCGGGCGAAAAGAAGCCGAAGCCTCGTGCGTTCGGTATCCAGGTGCAGGCCCGCGCTCCTTCGCTGGCGGGCCTCGGCGGCGGCGGTGTCGAGGGCCTCGCGGAGGGGGGCCCACTCGGCCCGCCGCCGCAGGGTCCGGGCCTCCCGGAGCCTCCGGCGGGCCTCCTCGGCCTGGCCCTCCCGGACCAGGTCCGGCACCAGGTCCAAGGCCCCCCGGGCCCCGGCCTCCGGATCCTCCAGGCAGGCCAGGAATCGGGCCAAGGCGGCGGGGGAATCGGAGGGACGGAAGCTCACGGCTACTAGGTTACAAACCCTTTTCCGCAAGGCTTGCGGGTATCCGCGGAAAGTTGGGTTTCATGGCTAGAACTTCCAGCACTTTTCCCCTTTGCACCGAAAAATGTGCAGCGCGTTTTCCTCGAACTGGGCTAGCATGCCGGGCCCCCTCCGGGGGCGGGCCAGTACACTGGGCCGATGTCCTCGCCCCTCCGTCTGCCCGCCGCCTGGCCCTTCCCGCGCCGAGGGGAACTGCCGGCCCTTCGGGTGCATGAGGCGGCCGTGCCGGGCCTGGGCTCCGGCTGGGAGCTGCACGCGGCGGAGGGGCTGGACCTGGGAAAGGAAGCCTCGCCCCTGGAGGGAGCCTTCGGCCGGGGTGGGATCCTGCGCCTGGGGGAGGCCGTGGTCCGGCCCTACAAGCGGGGGGGCCTGGTGCGCCACCTGAACCGGGACCGCTACTTGGGCACCGGCCGCTTCGAGTCCGAATACCGCCTCCACGCGGCCCTCTGGGAGGCGGGCTTCCCCACGGTGCGGCCCCTGGGCTTCGGCTGCCGTCGGCGGGGCCTGGGCTGGCAGGGCCTCTTCCTCACGGCCTTTGAGCCCCTCACGCCGTGGCCCCGGGTCTGGTCCTCCTCGCCGGAGGTCCTACCTCGGCTGGCGGAGCTGCTGCGCTGGCTCTCCGAGGCGGCGGTGTGGGCCCCGGACCTCAACGCCACCAACGTCATGGTGCGCGGGGACGGGGAGCTGCTCCTGCTGGACTGGGACCGGGCCGGGGCGGGCTCCCCCGCGGACCTCGCGCCCCGCTACCTGGACCGGATGCGCCGCAGCCTCCGGCGGCTCGGGGCCCCGGAGGAGGTGGCGGCCCTCGCGGAATCCCTGTTGGGCGGACGGAGCGGGTAGAGTGGGGTCCACCTCCCCATGCGAACGCCCCGTCGTACGGAATTCCTGAAGAGCCTGCTCATCGGCCTCGCCTACGGCCTCTCCATGCGGGTCTCCCTGATGGGCGTGATGCCCGGGACGAACTCCACGGTGGTGTGGATCCCCAAGGGGCTGGGGCTCTCCATCCTCTTCGTCGGGGGGCTGAGGTACTGGCCCGCGGTGCTCCTGGGGGCGATGGTCTCCGGCTTCACGGGGACCTCCGAGGCCAGCCTGTGGACCCTCGGGGTCCACGCCCTGCGGGCCACCGCCGAGGCCGCCCTGGGGGCCCACCTCCTCGCGAGGCTGGGCGTGCATCGCTCCCTGGGCCGCGTCCGGGACGTCCTGGGGTTTACGGCGGTGGCCTTCGGGGTGGTGGGGGTCCTGGGCTCCCTGGCCTCGGCCCTTGTCACCCTGGGGACCCGGGGCCTGCCCCTCGTCGGGGCCCTGGGGCTCTGGCAGCGATGGTGGCTGGGGGACGGGGTGAGCGCCTTCATCACCGCCCCCCTCCTGATGACCTGGGCGGGCAATGCCCGGCTGAGGGATCCCCGCCGGGCGGCGGAACTGGGGGCCCTGATCCTCGCCACCCTCCTCGCCGGCTGGGTGATCTTCGGGGGCCACCTGGGGCTGGATACGGCGGACTACCCCATGCACTTCCTGGTCTTCCCCCTGGTGGTGTGGGGGGCCATCCGCCTGGGGCCCGCGGGCAGCGCCAGCGTCGTGGCCGCGACGGCGATCACGGCCATCGTCTTCACCCTCTTCCAGCGGGGCCCCTTCGCCCACGGCGGGAGCGCCCACAGCCTGCTGGTTCTGCGGGCCTACCTGGCGGTGATCGGGCTCACGAGCCTCTTCCTTTCCGCGGTGCTCTCGGAGCGCGACGCGGCCCAGACCGCCATGGCGGAGAGCGAGCGCCGCTTCCGCACCGTGGCGGAGACGCTCACGGTCCCCCTGGTCATCATCGATCCTTCGGTCTCCCGGATCCTCTACGCCAACAAGCCCACGGCGAACCTCCTGAGGGTCCCCTTCGAGGAGCTCGCCGGGCGCAGCAGCCTCGGCTTCTACGCCGAGGAGGAGGACCGGGACCGGATCATGGACATCCTCTACGCCACCGGGACCCTGCAGGGCTATCCCCTGTCGCTGAGGGTGGGGGACGGCAGCCTGCGCACCGTCGAGGTGTACAGCCGCCTCGTGGACTACGAGGGAAGGCCCTGCACCCTCTCGGTCTTCCACGACACCACGGAGGCGAGGCGGGCGGCCCGGGCCCTGGAGGAGAGCGAGGCGCGCTTCCGCTTCCTCAGTTCGGCCACCGAGGACGGCGTCCTGGTCAACGACCAGGGGCGGGTCATGGACTGCAACGAGGCCCTCTCCCGCCTCACGGGCTACTCCATGGCCGAGCTCGTCCACCTGCCGGTGCTCGAGCTGGTGGCCCCGAAGGACCGGGACAAGGTCCTCGAGATGGTCCGCACCGGGGACGAGGAGCCCTACGAGATCCTCGCCCTCACCCGGAGCGGGGAGACCATCCCCGTGGAGATCCGCGGGAAGTCCGTGGAATTTCGCGGGCGCCCGGCCCGGGTGGCCACCATCCGCGACCTCCGCACGCGCCAGCGCCAGGAGCAGGCCCTGCGCGAAAGCGAGGAACGCTACGCCCTGGCGGCCCAGGGGGCCAACGAGGGGATCTGGGAGGTGGACCTGGGCACGGGGGAGATCATCTGCTCGGACCGCCTCCTGAGCCTCGTGGGCCTGCCCTCGGAGGCGCGCCGCCTGGACGCCAAGTTCTGGGTGTCCCGGCTCCATCCCGAGGACGCCGAGCGGGTCTCGAAGTCCCTCATCGCCCACCTCAAGCACCGCGGCCCCTACGACGTGGAGTTCCGGATGCGGGTGGACAGCGGGGAGTACCGGTGGTACCGCTCCCGGGGCCAGGCCCGGTGGGGGAAGGACGGGCGGGCGGTGCGCCTGGCGGGCAGCACCGGGGACATCACGGACCGGAAGGAGGCCGAACGGGAGGTCGGAGATTTCGCGCAGCGGGAAGGACGCGTTGCCGGTTCCGGCTCCCCCGCGGCGTCTGCAGGCGCCGCCGGATCTCGTGGACAATCCGGAAGCCGCCGCCGCGAAG
>CAYSXG010000328.1:0-4333 GCA_964434895.1 uncultured Solibacteraceae bacterium
TCCGCAGGCCGTAATCACGGTGCCTGCCTACTTAAACGACGAACAGCGCCAGGCCCAGGATGCTCCGCCAGCGCCCCTCCTGCAGGGTCGCGATGCCCCCGTCGAAGGTCCCGGCCCAAAGGGTGGGGTTGCCCTGGAGGTCCCGGGTCACGGCCAGGGAGGTGGGGTTGGGGCTCGGGAAGCCCTCGGCGGGGCCTTGGTAGCGCCATCGATCCCCCTCGAAGGCCGCCACGCCCCGTCCCCAGCAGGCGGCCCAAAGGGTCCGGCTGCCGTCCGGCCGCGCCATTTCCACCAGGTCGTTCACCCCCCCCGGGAGGAGGCCCGTTTCGGCCCCCATGCGCGACCAGCCCCGGGACCCCCGCGTCCAGAGGCCCGTCTGGGCGCAGACCCAGAGGCGGCCCCCCTGGACCGGGTCCCGGGTCTCCCGCAGCTTCCAGACGTTGAGCTCTCCCGCCCCCTCCGGGAGGTCCAGGGGCACCCACCGCCCCTGGTCGAAGCGGTGGACCCCCGCCCCCCAGGTGCCCGCCAGGATCTGGCCGTCCCCCAACTGGATCAGGGCGTTGATCCGGTGGCTGGGGAGCTCCTTCCCGCCTCGGAAGTGGGTCCAGCGCCCTCGGTCGAGGCGCCAGAGGCCGTCGTCCTGGGTGCCGAACCAGTAGGCCCCCGAGCGGTCCTCCAGCATCGCCCTCACGAAGGAGGAGGTGGCCTCCTGGGGGAAGGGGACCCGGGCCCAGCCCTTGCCTCCGAGCACGGCCAGGCCCTCTTGGGTGCCGGCCCAGAGCCGGCCCCGGGAATCCAGCATCAGGGCGTAGGGGGTGTCGCTGGGCAGGCCCTCCTCGATGCCCCAGGAGCGGAAGGCCGGCCGGGCCCGATCGAAGGGGGTGGGAGGGGCCTCGCCCCGGACCGCGAGCCAGGCGGTGAGGGCGAGGAGGGCGGCCAGGAGGGTGCGCATGGGAGTCCCTGGGCTTTTCGGTGCGGGGAGGCGCCGGCCCCAGTTTCAGGACGTCAGAGGGGGGCCGCCTCCTGGCGCTGCTCCCCCTCCCAGCGGTAGAAGCCTAGGCCGGACTTCCGGCCCAGCCGCCCCGCCGCCACCAGCTGGCGCAGCAGGGGCGGGGCCTTGAAGCGGGGCTCTCCGTAGGCCTCGAACATCACCTCCGCCACGTTCACCATGGTGTCGAGGCCGATGAAGTCCGAAAGGTGCAGGGGGCCCATGGGGTGGCCGCAGCCCAGCCTCATGCCGGCGTCGAGGTCCTCGGTGGAGGCCAGGCCCTGCTCCCGGCAGCGCACGGCCTCGAGGAGGAAGGGCACCAGCAGGCGGTTCACGATGAAGCCCGGGGCGTCCGGGGCAAGCACGGCGGTCTTGCCCAGCCGTTGCACGAAGGCCCGCAGGGAGGCCAGGGTCTCGGCCCCGGTGGCGACCGTGCGGATGATCTCTACCAGGGGCATGGCGGGCACGGGGTTGAAGAAGTGCAGGCCCGCCACGAAGGGCTGCCGGTCCGGCCCCAGGGCGCTCATCAGCTCGGTGATGGGCAGGCTCGAGGTGTTGGAGCAGAGCAGGGTGCTGGGGGGCATCGCCCGGTCCAGCTCCGCGAAGGTGCGCAGCTTGAGGTCCAGGCGCTCCGGCACCGCCTCCACCACCAGCTCGCAGTCCCCCAGGTCCCCCCAGTCCAGGCTGCCCCGCAGGCGGGCCTCCAGCTCCGCCCGCCGGGGGGCGTCGATGCGGCCCTTCTGCTGGGCCTTGGCCCACTGGGCCTCGATGCGGCCCATGCCCCGCTGGAGGGAGGGCTCGTCCACCTCCTTGACCACCACCGAGTAGCCCGCCTCCGCCGCCACCTGGGCGATGCCGGCCCCCATGAGGCCGCAGCCCACCACGCCGAGGGTCTGGATGTCCATGGAGGCCTCCTGGGAAATGGGATGGATGGGGTGCCTTCATCATGGACGGGCCTTCGCGAATGGGGAACCCGCCTGGGGACCCGGGAATCACTCCAGGGGACCCATCTGCCGAAAGGGGAAGGATCGTGGATCCATGGGGCCCATCGCCGGATATTTCCTGCCCCGATCCCGCCAGGGGGGCGGGGTCCCGTTTCTTTTAGCGCTCCTTCTGAGCCTGGGCCTCGGGGCGGGGGAGGCCCCTCCGGTGGGCTCCCACGCCTGGGGCCTCCTGCCCCTGCGGGTCTTTTCCGAGCGGGACGGCCTGCCCCAGAACACCGTGGAGGCCATCGCCTTCGATGCCCGGGGCTACCTGTGGGCGGGCACCCAGGGCGGGGCCGTGCGCTACAACGGCCGCGCCTTCACGGTGCTGAACATGCCCCGGTCCCGGGTCTCCAATTGGGTCTCCGTGATCCTGCCGGAGGCCGACGGCACCCTGTGGTTCGGTACCCAAAGCGACGGCCTCCACCGCTACCGCGACGGGGCCTGGCGCAGCTTCGGCCTGCCGGAATTCCCCGAAGGCGCGTGGATCACGAGCCTGTTGCCGGACCCGGAGGGGAGCGGGTCCCTTTTCGTGGGGACGGGCAACCAGGGCCTCTGCCGCCTGGTCCCGGACGGGGAGGCCTTGCAGAAGGCCCCCCCGCCCCTGGGGGCCCGGTGGGGCCGCCTCTACGCCCTGGCCGCGGGCCGTGCCGAGGATGGGACCCCCCGGCTCTGGGTGGGCGGGGAGGGGGGCCTGCACTGCCTGGAGCGGGGCCGGTGGCGCTCCTTCGGCCGGCGGGACTGGAAGGGGGCCTCGGACAGCGTCTTCAGCCTGCTGGAGGAGGGGCGCCGCCTGTGGGTGGGGACGGACCGGGGCCTGGTCCGCCTGGAAGACGGGGCCTGGGAGCGGGAACCGGTCGGGGGGCCGCCGGGCTCGGTCTTCCAGCTGGCCCGCTCCCAGGGGGCGGAGGGGCCCGTGCTGTGGGCCGGCACCGAATCGGGCCTCTGGAAGCGGGAGGGTCGGCGCTGGCTGAGGCTGGACGACCGCCAGGGCCTGCCGGGCGCCATCATCCGCTCCCTGCGGGTGACCCAGGAGGGGGGCCGGGCCGCCACGGTCTGGGCGGGCACCTACGCGGGCCTGGTGCGCTGGCGGCAGGGGGGCTGGACCCGCCTGGACCGCTCCGCGGGCCTGCCGGAGAACGTGGTCTTCGGCATCCAGGAGACCGAGCCCGGCTCCTACTGGTTCGCCACCTACGGAGGGGGGCTGGCGGGCCTGAGGGAGGGGCGCTGGAGCCTCGTGGACCGCGTGGAAGGGGTGCCCCTCAAGGAGCTGCTCTCCCTGCGCTTCATCCGCGAAGGCCCCCACGCCGGGCTGTGGGCGGGCACCCGCACCCAGGGCCTGGTGCGGGGGGTCGGGGGGCGCTGGTCCTTTTGGGAGTTCAACCGGGACCTGCCCTCCCCGGCGGTCTACGACGTGCTGGAGACGGTGGAGGAGGGGCGCCGCACCCTGTGGGTGGGGACCCGGGAGGGCCTGCTGCGGATGGAGGGGGGACGCCGGACGCTCTACGGGCGGGGCTCGGGCCTGCCCGGGGCCCTGGTGGAGGCCCTCCTGGAGGTCCGGGGTCCCGGGGGGCGCCGGGAGCTCTGGGTGGCCACCCGGGGGGCGGGCATCGGCATCCTGGATCTGCGGACGGGGCGCTGGGAGCACCTGGGGCCCGAGCGGGGCTTTCCGGCCACCAGCGTCCGGGGCATGCTCGAGCGCGCGGGGCCCGATGGAAGGCGGGAGGTCTGGGTCGCCACCACGGGCTACGGCGCCTTTCGCCTGGACCCGGCGGATCCCGCCCGGCCCTGGCTGCAGTTCCATCAGGGGGGCGCCGCGCCCCTCCCCAGTGACATCGTGTACCAGGTGCTGGCGGACCGGCAGGGACGCATCTACGCCTTCACCAGCGCCGGCGTGGCCCGCCTGGTCCCCGACGGGGCGGGCTACCGGGCCGAGCGCTTCACCACCGGCGACGGGCTCCCCAGCAACGGCTGCACCCGAGCCTCCGCCTACCTGGACGGCTGGGGGCGGGTCTGGGCGGGCACCGTGGCGGGGGTGGCCTGGTACGACCCCGAGCACGAGACCCCCGCGGATCCGCCCCTGCTGCGCCTGGAGCGGGCCTACCTGGAGGGCGGCGGGGAGGACATCCCGCCGGGGGCCTCCCTGGGCCACCGCCAGAACCACGCCTGGTTCGAGTACGCCCTCCTGGCCCACCACCGGGAGGAGGACGTCCGCTACCGGGTGCAGCTGGAGGGCCTCGATCCCCGGCCCACGGACTGGACTCCCGCGGCCCGCAAGGAGTCGACGGCCCTGCCTGGGGGGCGCGACCCCTTCAAGGTCTCGGCCACGCCCCACGCCGCCGGGCGCCACCGGCCCCAGGTC
>CAYSXG010000329.1:0-4332 GCA_964434895.1 uncultured Solibacteraceae bacterium
GTGAGGTCCGCATGACCACCCTGAACGAACTCGTCGCAGGCAAGCAGCCCATGGCCGCCCCCCTCCGCACCACCACCCTCACGATTTGCGATCCGGTGGATGGAGCAACCTGCGGGGCCTGCTTCGCCTGCAAGATCCGCGACCTCGCCCGCCTTGCGGTGGAACAGGCCCGCATGGACCACCTGAGCGCCCAGGCCCGCGTGAATGACCTCCACGCAGGGCTGACCGCCTCCCTCCACGCGCTGAAGCAGGCCGCCCATGCGGCCGAGCGCGACCTCCCGATGACCGTGGACCAGATCGAAGGCCTTGGGCTGGCCATCGCCTTCGCCGAGCGCCTCGTGGGCAACCAGCCCCAGGTGGTCGAAGCCCAGGTGGTTGCCGAAGAACCTGCGGCGTGAGGGCCAATGCTCCCATCCCCCTGCCTGCCCCCGTTTTCACGGAGGAGGAGGCGAACTGCCCCATGTGCCAGGGCAGCGGGTGGGTCCGCGATTGGGACGGCGAGGACGTGGCCCATTGCGATACCTGCTGGGGCAAGGGCAAGGTGAAGCACCTTCGGAGGGGCGCGTGATCCGCGCCGCCCTCTGCCTCCTGGCCTCAACCCTGGTGTGCCCGGCCCCACCGGCGCCGCTCCCCGGGCCCCGCCCATCCGCGACCCGGGCCCGAGCCTCCTGGTACGGATCGCCCTGCCACTACGGGCGCACCATGGCCAACGGGGCGAGATTCAGTCCCCTGCTGCTGGTGGCGGCCCACCGCACCCTCCCCCTCGGGTCCGTCCTGGAGGTGCAGCACCAGAGCCGCAGCGTCGTCGTCACCATCACCGACCGCGGCCCCTGGGTTTCGGGCCGGGATCTCGACCTATCCGCCGGCGCCGCCGAGATCCTCGGCATCAAGGAGCAGGGCCTCGCCACCGTTACGTTCACGAGGATCCGATGAAGCAGAAGGCCCAGACGCTGGAGAAGCTCCGCGAGACGCTGAAGGCGCACCTGAAGAAGCGCCCTGAACTGCCCCGACCCGTACCCCTGGCCACGACACCCGAGTACAAGGGGTGGCTCCAGGCTCTGGAGAAGTGGATCAAGCGGCGGAGCGACCTGGAGACGGCCATCGCCATGCGGGGCGGGAAGGTCGCATGAGCCACTGGGGGCCGAGATTTGATCCACTCCACTGCCTGTCCTGCAAGGCGCCTCACGACATCTATGTCTGGCGGAAGAAGGCCGATCACACACGCTGGACCCAGAGCCTTGACGTGGCTTGCGAGGAGCGGGACTACCACCCTCAGCCGCGTAAAGTCTCGATCAATGCCGAGGGCTATTGCCGCAAGTGTGCGAGCCACCTCCGGGGTGACGCATGATCGCCTACCGCGCCCACGGCCCACGCGGCACACGCTGGGAGGGAGTCCACCTCCGCATCGTGGCCCACGACCTTGAGCCCAAGGGCCTCCAGGATACCTACCGCATCGCGGTCCAGGTCATGGAAGGCAGCAAACCCATCGCCGAAAGCCCCATCGCCGAAGGGCACCTCTCAGGCATGGCGTTCCTGCACTGGATCTCCCAATCCATCCGCGAAGGCTGGGACATCACCCAATGCCTCGTCCACATCGCCAAGCAGGACGCGGATCACCTCCACGACTTCATGGCCATGCTCAACGGCCGTAAGGCCGCCTGAAAGACCCTCATGTCTAAGCGAAAACTCCACAACCGCCGGGGCGGATTCACCCAGGAAATCCAGATCGACGGCACCTCCCTCGTGCTCCGCACCGGCGAGTACGAGGACGGCACCCTGGCCGAAGTTTTCCTCAACATGCACAAGGAGGGCGCCTTCTCCCACGGCGTCCTGGGCGCCTTCGCCCGCCTCTTCTCCGTGGCGCTCCAGTACGGGGTGCCCCTCCAGGTCTTGGTGGACAAGCTCAAGGAATCCAACTTCGAGCCCAAGGGCTTCGTCCAGGGCTCTCCCCACGTCTCCAGCGCCACCAGCGTCATCGACTACCTCATGCGGGAGCTGGAAGCCAGCTACCTCCAGGGGCGGGCGTGAGCCACCTTCGGGAGAGCCCTTGCAGCTCCGAACCGTCTCCCTCTTCTCCGGCGCCGGCGGCCTCGACCTCGGTGTCCACGCCGCCCTGCGGGCCTTCGGATTCGAGCCACGAACCATCCTCTACTGCGAAGCCGAGCCCTACGCGCAGGCGATCCTTGACGGCCGCGCCCAGAATGGTGGCCTTGACGATGCGCCGATCTGGCCCGATGCCCGCACCCTCCCGGCTCATCTGCTCCGAGGCCGAGTTGATGCGGTGGTTGGAGGCTTTCCATGCCAAGACCTCTCCGTCGCAGGACGCCGGGCTGGCCTTGGCGTCGGCACTCGATCAGGGCTTTTCTTCGAGCTGCTCAGGGTCGCAACCGATAGCGGAGCGCGTCTCGTCTTCCTGGAGAACGTGGGGGGCATTGCTTCCGCTGCCACCGATGTTCCGCAAGACGAGCCCGAAGACGGAGACCAGGAGCGAGCCATCAGCGTGGTCCTCGGAGCCCTTTCCGATGCCGGGTTTGACGCTGCGTGGGTGCCTCTTCGAGCTTCCGACGTGGGTGCCCCTCACCAGCGCCTGCGATGGTTCTGCATCGGGTGGCGCGTGGGCGACGCCTCGCGCCAATGAGGCGCAGGGCAGCGCCTACCAGTACAGCCGCGGAAACCACGACAAGCCGGTGCTGACCCTCACGGGACAGGTGCAGGCCTGGCCGACGCCGAATGCTGGTGATGCGAAGCAGTCCGTGAGTCTTGGACGGTTCCGCGAGCGCCAGATGGAAAAGGCCAAGCAGGGAATCCATCTTCAAGAGCACCTGAGCGTTGCCGTTGCAGCCGCCAGGGACTGGCCTACGCCCCGGGCAGGATCCGCCACAGGCGGAGCCACAGGCCTGGACGGTGGCCAGGGCAGCCGGGCCATGCTCCGCGATGCCCTCCCCGAAGCGGAGGCCCGCGCCATGTGCAACGGCCAGCTCAATCCCGCTTGGGTGGAGCTGCTCATGGGCTGGCCCATCGGCTGGACCGACATCCGCAACTCGTGGGGGGGGGCGACTTGGCCCGGATGGCCCATGGGCATGGGCCCGGACCAGCACCCCTACGAGCCCCCGCGCAGCGTCGCCAAGGGCTCCATCCCCGACCGCGCCGCCCGGCTCAAGGCCTGCGGCAACGGGGTGGTGCCCCAGCAGGCGGCGGCAGCCTACGCCGCCTTGCTAGCAATGGCCGCGCCTTTCATCCATGCCGCCGAGCGGACGGCATGAACCACGTTCCCCGGACGCCTCTGGCCCGGCCCCACCCCGGCGGGTGGGGGGTCCCGGCCACGCGCAACCCCCGACCCGAATTGACGGGTATCGCCAGCGGGACGCCGCTGGAATGGGGCCCTTTCTCTTCGAGGTACATCCATGCTTGATGCATTCCTTTCGCGCTGGCTACCCTGGCGTCTCCGGGCGGAGGTGGCCCACTACCATGCGGCCCACCGCAGGGTCGGGATGGTTCTGCGCCGAATCTGGGATGGCGCTGCTGACGGAGACGTGAGGCTCCCCTACTCCCTCCGTGCCGACGTGGCCAAGGCCCTGCTCGGCGTCCCTGAAGCCGTTGCGGCCCTGAGCCCGGAAGTCGAAGAGGACGATGGCTGGGCCACGCTCCGCCATCCCGCCTCCGTGGCGATGGCGGATGCTTTCGTTCAGGAGCTGGAGAGTGGTCGAGCCCTGAACTACATAGAGGTCCACTTCTTCCATCCCAAACATGGCGAGATCGCCGTTTTGGTTCAGCGCGTTACTGGCGAGACGCCGGCGCAGAAGGCGAGCCGACTCCGCCGCGAGATCCTCGCGCTCCAGGCCAGTGCTGCCCATTTGGAGAACGCATGAAGCCCCCTCGCATCCTCTCGGAGATCCTCTCTATCGCGTCCAGCGTGATCCTCTGCGGCTTCCTGGCTGGCCTCTTCCTGCGCCTGCTGGTGGTGTCCTTCCGCTTCGCGTGGCACTTGTTCTAGCTTTCCCAACCGGGCGGCGGGCGCTGCCCCTTTTCAAAGGAGACCCACCATGTCGGGCTCACTCAACAAGGTCTTGCTCGTCGGCAACCTCGGCAAAGACCCCGAACTCAAGATGACCCCCTCCGGCCAAGCGGTAGCCCGCTTTTCCGTGGCCACCACCGAGACCTGGAAAAACCAGGCCGGCGAGAAGCAGTCCAAGACCGAATGGCACAACTGCCAGGCCTGGGGCAAGCAGGCGGAGATCGCCGAGAAGTATCTCCGCAAGGGCAAGCAGATCCTGGTAGAGGGCCGCATCCAGTACCGCGAATACACGGACCAGCAGGGCGTGAAGAAGAACT
>CAYSXG010000330.1:0-4332 GCA_964434895.1 uncultured Solibacteraceae bacterium
TTACCGGGAACATGGTATTACAGGGGTCCAGGGAGCTATGGCAGATTACATTGCGGTACCGGCAGTCAACACTGTAAAGATACCCGATGATCTTGCCTTCGTGGATGCCGCCGTTTCAGAACCCCTGGGTTGCGTTATTCATGCCAGTCAAATGATGGAACGCGCACATGGGCGCTACGGACTCAGGAGTGAAAATAAAATTCGGTCAATACTAGTCTGTGGCTCAGGACCGTGTGGCCTTCTGTTCGGGGCACGGGTCCTACCTGTTCCTCGACGAGGTCATGACGGGCTTCGGACGCACCGGGACCCTCTTCGCCCACACCCAGGCCCAGATCGCGCCGGATCTCCTCTGCCTATCCAAGGGGCTCACGGGGGGAATCCTCCCCCTTTCGCTCACCTGGGCCACGGAGGAGATCTACGGACATTTCCTGGGGGCCCCGGCCTCGGGCCGGGCCTTCCTCCACGGCCACAGCTTCACGGGCAATCCCTTGGCCTGCGCCGTGGCCTGCGCCAGCCTGGCCCTCTTCGACGAGCAGCCCGTGATGGCCCGAGCCGAGGACCTGAACCAGGGGCTCCGGCGCGCCTTCGGGAGGCTGGCGGGGCACCCCGCGGTCCGGCGCCCCCGCGTGCTCGGAGGCATCGCCGCCTGCCAGGTGGTGGACCCCGCCACGGGCCTGCCCCATCCACCCGAGGCCGCCTGGAGCTGGCGCTTCCATCGCAGGGCCCTGGACCAGGGGCTCCTGCTGAGGCCCATCGGGGATTGCCTGTATTTTCTCCCCCCCCTCTCCACGCCTCCGGATCGTTTGGAGGAGGCCACCGACACCGTCCTCACCCTGCTGGGCTAAGAGTTCTTGCCCTGGCCCGAGATCCTAACTATCTTAGGTCACCCCATCGATCCGCCCATTTAATTCACGGAGCCCCCATGGCCATCCGATTCCATCGATCCCTGCCCCTCCTGGCCCTGAGCGCCGTTTCCCTGCACCTGGCCGCCCAGAGCACGGCCTTGACCACCCCGCATCTCAACGGCTTTTGCATCCCGCTGGACCCCGCGGGCGAGGTGCCCGGGGTCACCCTGCGCCTGGCCAACGCCGCCACCAACCAGACCCGCGTCCTCACCTCCGACACCAAGGGCGAATTCATCTTCCGCCTGCTGCCCCCGGGCCTCTACACCCTCACCGTCGAGAAGGCGGGCTTCAAGACCCAGATCATCCGCGACATCAAGCTCTCCCTGGGTTCCACCGCCAACGTGGACCTGCTGATGGAGGCCTCGGTGGCCCAAGCCACGGTAGAGGTCGTCGCGGACGCCACCCTGGTGGACCCCAACCGCACCCAGGTGGCCACGGTGGTGGATAACAACCTCATCAACAACCTCCCCATCAACCGGCGCAACTTCGTGGACTTCAGCCTCACGACCCCCGGCGTGGCCACGGCCAACAGCCCCGACAACGGCGGAGCCTCCGCCAATTCGGGCCTCACCTTCGCCGGCGTCAACCCCCGTCTGAACAACGTGATGGTGGACGGCATGGACAACAACGACGTGTCCACCGGCTCGGTCCGCAGCACCTTCAGCCAGGAGGCCATCCAGGAATTCCAGGTGGTGACCAACGGCTTCTCCGCCGAGTATGGACGGGCCGCGGGCGGCACCGTGAACGTGATCACCAAGAGCGTCGGCAACGAGGTGGCGGGGACCGCCTTCTTCTTCCGCCGGGACGCGAAATTCGACGCCAAGCGCCCCCTGGCGGACGAGGGCAAGGAGACCCCCTTCACCCGCAGCCAGTACGGCGCCACCATCAGCGGCCCCATCGTCAAGGACAAGCTGTTCTACTTCGCCAGCGTGGAGCGCCTCCAGAGCCACGACACCAACAACGTCTCCATCACCCAGGACACCGCCGACAAGGTCCTTCAGTACACGGGCTTCCAGATCCAGCGCGGGGCCATCCCCTGGATCGAGACCGTCACCACCGGGATCCTCAAGTTCGACTACAACCAGAGCGCCGACAGCCGATGGAGCCTGCGCACGTCCTGGGCCAAGGAGTACAACGAGAACCAGGTGACCTGGGGCGGCCTCACGGACCGCAGCGCCGGCGGCGCCCGGCGCATCGAGGACAAGAGCGTCTCCCTCTCCAACCAGTGGAACGCCTCTTCCACCTTCGTCAATGACTTCCGCCTGCTCTCCAGCCTGCGGGACCACGACCTCATCAGCCTCGACTCCACCCATGGCCCCTACGTCGAGATCCTGGGCGCGGCCACCTTCGGGACCCAGCGCTTCCTTCCCCAGGCCCGCACCGAGAAGACCATCCAGCTCGCGGACTCCGCCAGCTTCTTCCTGGCCAAGCACACGCTGAAGGTGGGCGTCGACCTGCTGCGCACCAACGTGAGGGCCACGCTGCCCCTGAACTTCGCCGGGATCTACCGCTTCCAGGCCTACGGCGGCTTCTCCAGCGGCGTCGCGGCCCTGCAGGCCACCAACCCCTTCGGCGGGACCTACAACGGCCAGCCCATCCACGGCATGCCCGCCGCCTTCGTCCAGGGTTTCGGGGACCCCCTCCTGGAATTCGACGTGGACTACCACAGCCTCTTCCTCCAGGACGACTGGCAGATCACCCCGAAGTTCACCCTCAAGCTGGGCCTCCGCTACGACCGGGAGAAGCTGCCGGCCTTCCAGGACTCCGTGGATTCCGACGCCCTGAACAACCCGCCCGCCGGCAACTATCCGGGCACCAACATGCCCATCCGCCTCGGCTCCGGCTCCATCGGCGCCATCCCCGGCGCCGTGGGAGCGACGGCCACGGGCAACGGCCCCTACGACTTCGACAGCATGCTGCGCACCTCCAAGAACTGGAGCAGCAACAAGGTCTCGCCGCGCCTCGCCTTCACCTGGCAGGCCCACCCCACCACCCGCGTCTACGGCGGCTACGGCATCTTCACCGGCCGCACGCAGCTGGGACCCTACGGCGCCGTGGCGGCCTCCATCGCCAACAACATCCAGATCTACGGCCGATCGGCGGCCGGGGGCGCCTCTCCTTGGGCCAGCTGGGCCGGCGCGGACGGCGGGTCCCCGGGGCCCCTCGGCCGCTACCCCTCGGGCGCCGCCATGGCCCCCACGGGGGCGGGCAAGATCCTGCTCATCCCGGGCGAGTACCGGATGCCCGAAACCCGCCAGGCCAACCTGGGCATGGAGGCCGCCCCCAAGCCCAACCTGCGCCTGACCCTGGACCTGGTCTACTCCACCGGCAAGAACTTCATGCAGGTCCGGGACGTGAACGCCTCCATCCCGAATCCCAACTTCAACCCCGCCGCCCCCGTGAGCGCCGCCAATCCCCTCACCCGGCGCCCGGACCTGCGCTACGCCTCGCTCTTCCGCTACGACGGCACCGGCGAAAGCAAGTTCTTCGCCCAAACCCTGGGCCTGGCCTGGCAGATGCAGGAGACCTTCAGCCTCACCGCCAGCTACACCCACAGCAAGACCGAGGACAACTACCTGGACTGGCTCACCCAGTACGCCCCCCAGAACACCTTCGACCCCAAGTCGGAGATGAGCGTCAGCAACCAGGACATGAAGCACAAGTTCGTGGCCAGCGCGGTCTGGAACACCAAGAACGCCTCCAGCGTCTGGGCCAAGAACTGGACCATCGCCTTCATCGGCAAGATCACCAGCGGCCGGCCCTACACAGTCTTCACGGGGGTGGACGCGGACTACGGCTACGTGAACGGCCAGCCCGTCGGCAACGGCGAGGGCCTCAGCGCCCCGGCGGACCGCCCCGCCGGCGTGGCCCGCAATTCGGAGACCACGCCCACCGTGGAGAACCTGGACATGCGCGTCTCCCGCTCCTTCGGCCTGACGAAGAACAAGAAGCTGGAGGTCATCCTGGAGGCCTTCAACGTGTTCAACCACTACAACGTCTCCCGGGTCCAGAACTACCAGACGCCCCCTCCCGGGGCTCCGGCCTACGGCTCCCCCATCGTGCAGAGCAGCGTGGACTTCAACCGCCAGTTCCAGGCCGGCGTGAAGCTCTTCTTCTGAACCCTCCCGCCCGAATCGAAGCGCCCGGCCCCCCGGGCGCTTTTTCCATTCCGCTAAACTGGCATCCGAGGTGAGGCATGAAGCTCGTCACGTTCCTGAGAAACGGCGAAGAACACATCGGGGCCGTGCTGGATTCCGGCCGGATCCTGGACTTCCATGCGGCGGAACCGAGGCTGGCGGTGGACATGCTCACCCTCGTCCGCCAGCGGGACGTCCTGCTGCCCCTGGCCCGTCGGCCGGCCTCCGAGCCCCCCGCCGGCGCCCAGGTCCACGCCCCCGAGATCCCGCTGCTCGCACCCCCCCCCCGC
>CAYSXG010000331.1:0-4326 GCA_964434895.1 uncultured Solibacteraceae bacterium
TGCAGCTCAGCCAGATCACCATTGATCGGGTGAACCCCAAGCGCCAACGCTTCGCCAAGCTGCGGACCAAGGGGGATGCCCTGCCCGAGCAGATCAACTACCTCCGTGAGCGTCTGGAAGTGGTCGACCATGACCGCCGGGGCATGTACATCCAGCTCCGGAGCCTCCCCCCTTACAAGGATGACCACCAGATCCAGTTCAACGAGATCTGCATCGGCCGCAACAAGGTGGTGGTCAAGCGCATCGCCTTCTTCCGGAAGGAGGAGGTCAAGCAGCAGGTCCCCCTGGCCCTCACGGACGATCAGGTGCGGCGGCTCCTTTCGGATATCCGCAAGATCATTTAAGTGAACCTCCCCGAGGGGGATGTCAGACCATGGACAGCCACCCGCTTCCGGTTTCCGGGCGGAGCGGGGCCTCCGGGAGATCGCTCTCCTTGAAGAGGAAGTGCATGCTGTTCCAGGAGCTGCAGGACTCGCAACGGTCGGTGTAGTCCATGGTCTTATGCCCACAGATGCCGCATTCGAAGCGAAGCTTCAGGACGCCCAGGTTCCGAAGAAGCTGGCGGTACTCGTTGAGGGCCGCGTCCAGGCGGCCCCTCCGGCTGTGGATCTTGGCCATGAAGAAGAACAGGATGGGGGAGTAGACCACCTGGCTGCGCACCTCCTGGAACTGCTCCAGGGCCTCGTCCAGGATCTCCAACCGGTACAGCATTTTGCCCAGGAAGAACTTGGCGGTGGTGGCGTGCTGGCTGGTGGCGGTGATCCGCCGCAGCAGGGAAAGCCCCTCCTCGGGCTTGCCCATCTGGATGTAGTAGTCCTCGATCTCCTGGAGAAAGGCCCCTTCCCCGGTGGCCCTGAAGCCTTCGAGCCAGATCTCCAGACCCGGCTGTTCCTGGTCCTGGAGGATCATGGTGCGTCCGAGGCTGAGGTAGGCGGGGATGAAGGCGGGGTCCTCCTTCAGGACCTGCTGAAAGGTCTGGGCGGCCTCCTTGAACTGGTCCTGGTCCACCTTGGCCAGGCCCACCTGGTAGGCCAGGGCCGTCCCTTGGGCCCTCTCCCCGTGGGAGAGTTCCGATCCGAACTGCTGGGCCAACTTCTTATGGATCTCCAGCGCCTCGTCCCAGCGCTGGGCCTCTCCATAGAGGGCCCTCAGCCGCCGCAGGGCCTTGAGGGCCTGCTTGGGGTGTTCGGCGGCGAGCTTCTTCAGCACGCCGATGGCGGCCTCGGAATTCCGGTTGGCCACCAGGGCCTCCGCCAGCTGGTAGCGGGCCTCGCAGTGGGTGGGGGCGGCCTTGGCGAGGGCCTCGAACTGCTTCACGGCGCCCTCGAGGTCCCCGAGTTTCAGGAGGGTCTCGCCACGCATCAGCTGGGCTCCCGCGTGGTCGGACTGCTCCAGAAGGATGGAGTCCAGGGCCTCCCGGGCCTGGCCGTAGAGGCCGTGGGCCATGAGCTCCCGGGCGTCCAGGATGCGCACGGAGATCCGCCGCCCGGCCCGGGTGGCGGCGCTGGCGTTGAGGCCCTGCACGGCCCGGATGACTTCGCGCACGACCGTGTACATGACGTTCAGCACGAATCCGAGGGTGAAGACACCCACGATGACCACCCAGACCTGCACCCTTTGGTCCCCATAGATCACGAGGGTCCGGTTCAGGATGTCGTGATTGGTGAGGTAGATGTTCCCCAGGGCGATGAACAGGACGATCGCTAGGATTGCGAATAGGAAACTCAGCAGTTTCATGGCTCCAGCCTCGGATTTCCTTCAGGTTCCATGGTTCCGCCCGGGTTGTCCATCCAGGCTTTCGCGGCCTGGAGATCGGCCCATACGGAGCGCCGCACCTCCTGGGTGTACTGCCTCAGTACGTAGGCGGGGTGGAAGGTGGGCATGACGGGGATGTTTCCGTAGCGCTGCCACTGGCCGCGGATGCGGGTGATGCCCGTGGCGACGCCCAGCAGCTCCCGCAGGGGGGTGGCACCGAGGGTGACGATGACCTTGGGGCGCACCAGCTCGATCTGCCGGCGGAGGTAGCCCAGGTAGCGCTGGGCCTCCGCGGGGGTGGGGGTGCGGTTGTCCGGGGGCCGGCACTTCACCACGTTGGCGATGTAGACCTCTTCGCGCCTCAGGCCGATGGCGGCGATCATCTTGTCCAGGAGCTCCCCGGCCCGGCCTACGAAGGGGCGACCCTGCAGGTCCTCGTCCCGCCCGGGGCCCTCCCCGATGAACATCAGGTCGGCGGAGGGGCTGCCTTCGCCGAACACGAAACGGATGCGCCCCTGGCCCAGGGGGCAGGCCAGGCAGCCCTGGATGGCCGCCTGCAGCGCGTCCAGGGTGGGGGCGCCGGCCACGGCCTCCGGAGGGGGGCAGGCGGCGGGGTCCGAGGGGGGAAGGTAGGCTTCACCGGCGCCCGGGACCGCTCGCGGGGGGGCCTGGGCCGGCGGAGGGGCGGGGGCTGCGGGCAGGGGCTCAGGACCGGGTTCGGGCACGAGGCCCATGACCCCGAGGTCCCTCAGGGTGTCCCGCCAGGCAAGTAGGGCTGAGCGCATCTCCTATAGACTACTACCCGACGGGAACCTTCCCCGGCCCCGGCCCACCCAAGTGGCGGAGCGACGCATGCAGCCCCAGCAACCCACCCCCTTCGGGGACACTTCTTCCTTTCATACGGCCTTCGGGGAGATCTACCCCCGCTTGGTGAGTTACGCCCGACGTTACGGGGCCACCTTCCCCGAGGACATCGCCCAGGAGGCCTTCGTCATCCTGATGCAGCGGGAGAATCCGGTGGAGCATCCGACGGCCTTCCTCTACGGGACCGTGCGGACCCTCGCCATCACCGAACGCCGCCCCCTCAAGAACCAGAACATCAGCCTTGAGGCGGTGCTGGAGCCCGGCCGGAACGCCGAGGCCGACGACCAGCTCCTGAACCGGGAAGTGCGCGAGCGCATGCGCTCCCTGTCTCCCACCTTCCGCGAGGCCCTCTGGCTCTTCGTGGTGGAAGGCCTTTCCATCCGCGAAATCGCCGAAGTCCTGGCCATCCCCGAAGCCACCGTGAAAACCCGAATCCATCGCGCCAAGGCCCAGCTGCGCGACCAACTCAACCCCGGAGGCATCCATGCCATGGCCTGACCCCGCTCGGCGATTTGAGCCCGCCGAGGACCAGGAGCTTCGCGACGAGCTTCGGGACCTCCTGGGGATGTCCGCCGAATCCCGGACCTTCTTCCCCTCCGAGCCCACGCCGGAGCTCGTGGCCTTGGCGGATAAGCTGCGGGCCGAGGCCCGACGCCGTCGGAACACCGACCGCGCCCGCCCCTTCTGGACCCTGCTCGCCGCGGCCCTGCCGGTGGCTCTGGTGCTGGGGGGGCTCAGCATCTGGGGGCATCAGCAGAAGCTGCGGGCGGATCAGCTCGCCGCGGAAATGCAGCGCAAGGAGCGGGAGGCCCAGGTCGCCGAGGCCGCGCGGATGGAGTTGATCCGCACTCGCCAGGCCCTGGACGAGGAGCGCCAGCGCCAGGAGGGGGAGGCGAAGGCCGCCAAGGGAGCGCCCCGCCGGGAGCGGGGGCTCGTGATCCCGGTGGAGCGGGGTTCGGCCCCCCTTTATCCGGAGACCCAGACCGTCAAGAACCGGCCCTGAGAACCGTTGGAAACCTAAGGACAAGCGCGAAGCGCCCGGGAAACCGGGCGCTTTTTCGTTTGCGGAGCACCCCTCCAGGGCGCGGGGAGCACCTGGAATGTGCAAGACATTTCGGGAGGGCGCCACTAGCATGGGCCCATGGGTACCGAGATGTCCAATGGCCTCCTCCTCCTGATCATCCTGCTTTCGGCCACGGCCGCCGTCCTGGCGGGCCTCGGCGTGTTCAGCAACAGCCGACCCCCGGATAACCGGGTAAACCAGGTGATCACCGAGATCGAGGACCTCAAGGGGCTCCTGGCCCAGGTCCAGAAGGCCCTCATCCAGCTGGAGCGCAAGCAGGAGAAGGACCAGCGGGACTCCCGCCAGGAGATGAAGGAGCTGCTGGACCGCATCGCGGCCAATCTGGAGCGGATGGGCCAGGGCTGAGGAGGGCCGGCTATCCGGCCTGGGCCTGGCCTCCGGGGGTCCAGCCCCGCTCGTTGAGCAGTCGCACGCCCTGGATCCGGGTCAGGCGGAAGGCCATCTCCTCCTGGTGGAGGTGGCAGAAGGCCACCAGGTGGTCGCCTTGGATCTCCCGGGGGGGTACCCGGCGGAACTGGGTCCGGTGGGCTGCGGGGGGAAGGTTGAGTGGTTCGGACAGATGGGTGTGGGGTTGGGCGTGATCGAGGGTCGCCAGGGCTGGCTGGGTTAGTGGGGAACACGCC
>CAYSXG010000332.1:0-4323 GCA_964434895.1 uncultured Solibacteraceae bacterium
GCACACTCCTAAAAGTTGCGTTGCCAACGGGCAACGCGGGTTGAAAACGAGGATCCGAGGATCGGGCCCCGGAGAGGCCCGGTCCGAGCCTCACCGCTCGGTAGTCGTGGGGTTCGTGAACTCCAGAGGGTGGGGCGGGAAACGCTTCGGAGAAGAGCCAGCCCGAGGAAGCGAAGGGGCAGAAAGGAGCTTGCCTCGGGGTCAATCGGAAGATCACGGAGACTCTATCTGAGCCGCCGCACCTCCCCACGGGGATCCTTCGCCCCCAGGCCCATCGCTCCGATTCCCTGGATGAACGGAAGGAATGCCTGGGCGAACGGGAGGGGTGCCACTAGCCCCGCAGCACTTCCTCGGGGCTGGCGTAGACCACGGTGCGACCCTCGAAATACCTCGAACGGAGCACCTGTTCGCGACCCAGCCAGTCGAGGTTCGAGAGGGCCTCGTCCAGCAGCAGCAGAGGTTTTGAAGAGGCCAGGACCGCGGTGATGGCGATGAGCTGCCGCTGTCCGCCGCTCAGGTTGCCGCCCCCCTCCGCCAAGTGGGTGTGGAAGCCCATGGGGAGCGTGCCCACCCAGGTCCCGAGGCCCGTGTCCTTGGCCACCTCCTGGAGGTGGTGCGCGGGGGCTCCCCCGGACAGGATCCGGAGATTGTCCTGGATGCTGCCGCTCAGGAGGCGAGGGAATTGGGGCAGGTAGGCCATCAGCTTCGAGGCGGCGCGGGCGTCCATGCCGCCGACGCTCACGCTTCCGGAGTCCGGTTCGTAGAGGCCCGCCATTACTTTGAGGAGGGTGCTCTTTCCCGAACCGGAGGGGCCCTGGAGGTTATGGAAGCGGCCGGGCTCCACCTGCAGGCCCCGCCCCTGAAGGATCCACGGTGACTGGGGGCTGTAGCGGAACCACAGCTCCTCCGCCCGGAGAGGTCCGGGCAGGTCCCGGGGGACCTTTCGGGGGGGCTTGGGAAGGCGGGGCTGATCGAAGATCTCCTGGACCGCCAGAAGCTGGGGGCGCATGGCGAAGAAGGCCAGGGCGCTTTGGGCCAGGGCCTTGACGCTGGACTGGAAGCCTCCGAAGAGCTGGATGAAGGCCAGGAGCTGGCCCAGGCTGAGGGTGCCGTTGAGGACGCCCTGCCCCCCCCAGACCAGCATGAGGGCGCTCATGCCCTGGGTCAGGAACTCCTCGGCCCCATTGATCCAGAGATCCAGCCGCTCCCTGCGAAGGCCTTGGTCCAGGCGGGTCTCCAGGGGTTGGGCCCACCGGGACTGGCCCCATGACACGCTTCCGGAGGCCTTGAGGGTGGCCATTCCCTGGATCAGCTCCACCATGGCCCCGCGCTGGGCCTGGGAGGCCTGCACCTCCTGCTTCTGGTGGCGGGCTTGCAAGAGGCCCACCAGGACGGAGAGGCCCGCGAGCAGAAGGCTGGCCGCCAGGGCGGCGGCGCCTTGGGCCGGGGCCAGCATGAACATGCCGCACCCGTAGAGGAGGAGGCCCGCCAGGCTGAAGACGGCGCCCAGGCCCCGCTCCAGCAACTGGCTCCGGGCGGCCCCGAGGCCGAGGAAGGCCTGGAGCAGTTCCCCCACCGGGCGGCGCTGGAGCTGCTGGAAGGGGAGCCAGAGCAGGTGGTGAAGCAGGCTCTTGTCGAGCCCCAGCTCGAGACGGGTGGCCAGGAGCAGGAGGGTGCGCTCCTTCAGCCAGCCCACCCAGCCTCGGAACAGGGCTCCGAGGGCCATGCCGGCCGCGACGAGCTGGAGCTGGTTGAGCGCTCCGATGGGCAGGGCCTTGTCCAGGGCGATGCTCGTGAGCCAGGGCAGCAGGAGCCCCAGGAGCTGGAAGGTGAAGGAGGCCATCCCGGCCTGGAGGAGCAGGGGCCGCTGGCGCAGGAAGAGGCGCCAAAGGCGGAGCCAAAGGCCGCCGTCCTCCGGAAGGGGGTCCCCCAGGTCCAAGGCGGGGCCGACCATGGCTTCGGCGAGGATCTCCAGGGGGAGGCTTTCCGAACCTCCCATCCCCTGTTCGATGCGGTAGCCGCCAGGCTCCCGGCGGCGCAGGAGAACCCAGTTCCCGTTCCGGAGCTGGAGCAGGGTGGGCAGCTCCAGATGATCCAGTTCACCGGCCTGGACCTGGATGGGCCGGGCTTCGAAGCCCCGGCTCCGCAGTTCCTGGACCATGCCCTCGAGGCTGAAGTCCCAGAGCAGGGTCTCCTCCAGCGCCTGCAGGGGCATCCTCAGCCCCTTGAGGTCCATGAGGCGCCAGAGGGCGAGGTTGCCGGGCATGCCCACCAGGAGGATTCCCTCAGCCACGGTTTTCCTCCATGGCGAGAACCACTTCCTGGAAGGGGCCGGATACGGCCAAGAGCTCCTCGTAGCGCCCCTCCTGGACCAGCCGACCCCCGGAGAGGACCAGGATGCGGTCCGCATCCCGGATGGTCTCCAGGCGATGGGCGATGAGGATCCGGGTGCAGCCCAGCTCCTGGAGATTGGCGTGAACCCGGGCCTCGGTTTCCAGGTCCAAGGAGCTGGTGGCCTCGTCCAGGAGGAGGAGGGCCGGCTGCGCCGCCAGGGCCCGGGCCAGGGCCAGGCGCTGCCTTTCCCCGCCGGAGAGGATGCGGGCGTTTTCCCCGAGGGGCGTTTTGTAGCCGAGGGGGAGGCGGTCGATGACCCGGTCGATGCAGGCCAGACGCGCCGCCCACTTCAGGCGGTCCAGGGGGGTCTCGGGGTCGCCGGTGCTGAGGTTGGCCCGCACGGTGTCGTCGAAGAGGAAGCAGTCCTGCAGGACCACGCCCATCTGGCGCCGCAGCGCCTCCAGGTCCAGGTCCCGAAGGTCCTGGTCGTCGAAGCGGATCTCGCCGGAGGAGGGGGCGTACATGCCCAGCAGGAGCCGGGCCAGGGTGCTCTTCCCGGCCCCGCTGCGCCCCACGATGGCCACCTTCTCCCCGGCCCGGATGCGCAGGGAGATGTCCTGGAGCACCCAGGGGGAGCCCTCGGAGTAGCGGAATCCGACCCCCCGAAGCTCCACTTCCCCGCGCAGGGGGCCGGGGTCCTTGGATCCGCTGGGTTCGGGAGCGGATTCCCAAACGTCGTCCATGCGCCCCAGATGGCTTTCCAGGAATTGGAATTCCGTGAAGGCAGAGAGGAGGGATTCCAGGGGGCCCATGAAGAGGTTCTGGAGGGTGAGGAAGGCCGTGAACACGCCCAGGGTCATGCGCTCGGCCACCACCTCCCGGCCCCCCATCCAGAAGATCAGGGCGGCCGTGAATCCCTGGAGGACGGCCATGCCCTGGCTGGAAGCGGCCATCAGGCTCTCCCGGGCGAGGGTGACGTTCAGGCGGCGGACCGCCCGGTGGGTCCAGCGCCCGATGGCATGTTCCTGGGCCTGGGAGGCCAGGAGGGTCTCCAGGCCCCCCAGGGTCTCCAGCAGGGCGCTCTGCTCCTGTCCGGACACCGCGAGTTCCATGGCCATGAGCTGCTGGTTCCGTTGGCGGAGCGCCAGAAGAAGTCCGACCCGCAGGGCCCCCAGGGCCAGGACCGTGAGGCCCAGGGCCCAGTGGTAGGCCAGCATCAGGGCGGCGTAGCCCAGCAGGAGGATGCCGTCGAGGATGGCCCCCACGCTGCGGGTGCTGAACAGGTCCCGGACCTGGGCATTGCTTTCCACCCGCTGCAGGAGGTCCCCGGGCTGCCGCTGGAGGAAGAAGGAGAGGGGCAGGCTGGCCAGGTGACGGACGAAGCCCTCCATCAAGTCCCGGTCCATCCGCAGGCGCAGGCCCTGGAGCACGTAGTTCCTCAGGGTACCGAGGAGGACCCGGGCCAGCAGACCCCCGCCCAGGCCCAGGGCCAGGCCCCATAGCCAGGCCTCCTGTTGGGGCAGGATCACCCGATCCACGAGCAGCTGGTTGGCCACGGGGAAGATGAGACCGGCCCCCTGGAGCATGAAGGAGGCGCCCAGCACCTGCAGGAGGGAGGGGCGCAGGGAGCGCAGCAGGTGGGCGTAGCGGCCCAGGCTGGGGCGGCTGTGGGGGCGGGGGCGGAAGTGATCGTCGTCGGGGGCGAAGACCAGGGCGACCCCGGTGAAGGCCACGGACAGTTCTGCCATGGCCACCCGGCGCGGGCCCAGGGCCGGCCGGGCAGGAACCACAGGTGCCGGAGGCGCCATGCCGGCCGGTCGGGCCAGCCCCGCCAACGCCGCGTCGGGCAACGGTTCGCCGGCAACCTGCGCCAGCCGCGCCAGGATGCGACGCGCCTGCACCACCGGAATCACCTGACCAATGATCGCCCGCACCGCAATCTCATGTCCGTCGAATGTCCCTGGCAGGCGCATGCCAGGCGTCTGCGCG
>CAYSXG010000333.1:0-4303 GCA_964434895.1 uncultured Solibacteraceae bacterium
TTTGGGGACTGGGCAAGGGGGGCCCTGGCCAGGGGGTCCGGGTGGGGAACCGTGGGTGGGGTGCCGGGGGGGGGTCTTCCGTGCCGCCTGGGGGGCCGACCAGATGGAAAGGCTGGACGCCGCCCCGGTGCGCTCCTTGGCCCTGGGGGAGGGCGGCCTGCTCCTGGCCGCGGGGGAGGAGGGCCTGCGCCGGATGGAAGGGCCCCGGGCGACCCTGTTGGCCACGCCGGATCCCTGGGTGGAGTGGGTGGGCCTTCTGGACGGGGAGGTGCTGCTCGCCACGCCTCTGGGCCTGGCCCGGGGCCCCCTGGGGGGGGCCCTCGTGCCCGTGGGCGGCGGGGAGGAGGTCCGGTCCGCGGCGGTGCTGGGAAGGCAGGCCTTCGCGGTAGGGGGCCGTAGCCTCCTGCGCTTCGAGGCCTCGGGCCGCCCGGCGGAAGAGTGGCTCCCGTCGGCCCCCCGTCGGGTCTTCGCCGCAGGGGGGCAGCTTTTCGCCGATACGGAGGCGGGGCTCTACCACAGGGCCTCCGGCAGTTGGACCCTCGTGAGGCCCCGGCCGGCCTCCCTGCCTCCGGGGCCCACCCACGTCACCGCCCTGGCCTCCCTGGATTCCCGTTTGGTCGTGGGCCTCTTCGACGGGGGCCTCGTGGTGGGCGAGCCCAAGGGCGGGGCCTACGCCTGGGGGACGGTGCCCGGCACCGGGGCCTGGGGCATCAACGCCCTGCTCCCGGCGGGGGGGGCCCTCTACGTGGCCAGCCTTCGGGGCGCGGCCCGCTTCGACGGCAGGCGCCTGGAGCCCCTGGGCGGCGCCGAGGGGGGGGCGGCCTTCTCCCTGGCGGCCACGCCGGAGGGGGTGGCCATCGGTTACGGCCAGGGAGTGCTGCTTCCGGGCTCCCGCCTGCTTTCGGCCTTCCACGGGCTTCCGGGCAATCAGGCCCTGGCCTTGGCCTCGGGGGAGGGCCTTTTCGTGGGCACGCCTTCGGGTTTGGGAGCCATCTCCGGATCCCGGGTGGCCTGGCGGGTGACCGCCGGTGAAGGCAAGCTGCCCCATCCCTGGATCACGGCCCTCAGCCTTTGCGAAGACGGCCTCTACGTGGGGACCTACGGGGGTGGGGTGGCGCGGAGGACCGGGCCCAAGGAGGACCGGCCAGCCACCTTCCACGCCTTCCTGGAAACCGAGGGCCTGAAGGTGAACCCCGGCTGCCTGGTGGAGGCCGGGGGCCGCCTCTTCATGGGCACCGACGGCCGCGGCCTCTACCGCCTCAGTCGGGACCGCCGGCGCTTCCTGCCCCTGGACCTGCCCCTGCCTTCCCCTCGGGTCACGGCCCTGCTTTCGGACCGGGGGGCCCTGTACGTGGGCACCGAGGAGGGCCTGGCCCGCATCCCCCTTTCATCCGCCCGCGAGGGATCCTGAATGCGCCGAGCCCTTCTCAGCTTCCTACTCATCGCGGGGATCGGCGGGGCCGAACTGGGGGCCCAGGCGGGCCTGCTGGTGCCCACCAGCTCCGGGCGGCCCGACGCGAAGGTGCTTTCCCTGTGGGAAATGATCGTCGAGGTGGGCATCGCCCGGGGCTACGCCCGGGTGAACGTGCGCCAGGTCTTCGAGAACCACACCACGGGGATTCAGGAGGGCACCTACCGCTTCGCCCTGCCTCCTTCGGCGGCGGTGGGGGACTTCGCCATCTGGGACGGCCTGCAGCGCATCCCCGGCGTGATCCTGGAAAAGCAACGGGCCCGCTCCATCTACCAGGAACTCACGCGGCAGCGCATCGATCCGGGCCTCCTCCAGCAGGGGGAGGAGGAGGACCAGGCGCCGGGGGAGGGGGGGGCGGCCTCCCGCCCTTCGGCGGCGGCCCTCTTCTCGGTGACGGTGGCGCCCATCCCCCCCCTGGCCACCAAGCGCCTGGAGCTGCAGTACCAGCAGGAAGTTCCCTACGTCGGCTCCGTGGGGGAGTTTCGCTTGGTGCTGAGGCCCCCGGACGGCGAGCCCCCCGTGGCCCGCAGCCTCCAGGTGAAGGTGCGTCTGGAGGACGGGGCCTTCGAGGCGGTTCCCGGAGGCCTCCAGCTCCAAGCGACCGCCGAGGGGGCGGCCTTCACGGGGACCCAGGTCCGGCTGGAGCGGGATCTGGTCCTGCGCTTCCGGCCCCGCCAGGCGGAGCCCCTGCGCCTCACGGCCTTCCGCAATCCTGAAGGCGCCCTGCCCGACGGGCTGGCCCTGGCCCCCTGGGAGCGGCCCTCGGAGATCCCCCCGGAAAAGGATGGCTTCTTCCTGCTGGAGGCCCTCCCTCCGAGCGGAAATGCCGGATCCTCCACCCCGAAGGCCCGGGGGGCCGAGGCCGGGAGGCCCCCCCAGTCCGTGGCCCTCCTCTTCGACACTTCCCTGGGCCATCGCTGGTCCGGCCTCGAGGCGGCCTATGGCCACCTGGTGCGGGTCCTGCACGCCCTGCGCCCGGAGGACCGCTTCGCCCTCATCCCCTTCGACCGCCGGCCCGCGGAGGCCCGTCTGCGCCCGGCCTCCGCCGCGGACATCGACGCGGAGCTGGCCGCCCTGAGGCAACGCCCCTTGGGCCCGGGGACCAACCTGGCCGCGGCGGTGGAGGCGGGGCGTCGGGCCGTGGGGGAACGGGGCCGCCTCCTGCTCCTCACCGCCGCCCAGGGGCCCAGCAGTTCCGCGGGCCTGCGGGCCGCCGCCGGTGGCGCACCCCTCTTCGTCGTCGTCACTACCGGCGAGGCCGGGGAGGCCCTGAAGGGGGCCGCGGCCCAGGTGCTTTCTTCCACCTCCACAGATCTCGAGGGGGACCTCTTCTTCCAGCGCCTGCTGGCCCCGGCGGCGCCCGAGGGGGCCCGACCCCTCCGGGCCGCCTCCGGGGACCTTCCTTTCAGCGTCAGTGGCGGCGAGCCCAAGCTGCGGCACGTCTACCCGGTGATGACCCAGCCCCTGGAGGCGGGCAGCCTTTCGGGCTGGGTGGGGCGCTACGAGGTACCCCAGCCCAAGGTCCGCTTCGAATGGGCGTCGCCCCTTTTCGCGGGGGGGCGTCAGGCCTTGGAGGCGGCCCTGCCGGAGCGGGCCCTGGAGGCCCGGGACCTTCCCCGGCGCTGGGCCCGGGCCCGGGTGGACGATCTCCTGGCCCGCATCGAGGCCGAAGGGGAGAGGCGGGAATGGGTGGACGAGATCATCGCCCTCTCCAAACGCTACAAGTTCGTGACGCCCTACACCGCCTTCCTGGCGGCCCCCCGCTCCCTGCTGCGGCCCCGCCGTATCCAGCCCGGGGATCCGGTGCTTCGGGTGGAATGCGACGAAGGGACCACCTCCGCCACGGCCCTCTTCCCCTTCGGCCTCCGCCTGGACCTGGTGCGGCGTCCCGCCAGCCGGATCTGGGAGGGGCGCTTCCTGGTGCCCGAAGGGTTCAAGGACGGCCGCTACGAGGTGCGCATCCTGCTGCGGGACCGGAGCGGCGCCACCCTTTCCGAGACCAAGCACTTCATCCTGGACGGCAAGGCCCCGGAGATCCACCCGGAGCTGCCGGTCTCGGCCCGTCCCGGCGAGCTCGTGCGCGTGGCGGTGCGTACGGACGAGGACGTGGTCCTCCTGACGGCCCGGTTGGGGGAGGCCCCCCCCGTGCCCCTGCGCTGGGACCCCGCCGCTCGGCGCTCCGTGGGCCTGGTCCGGATTCCCCCGGGGAAAAGCGGTCCCGAGGAGATCCTGTTCGAAGCGGTGGATGGAGCGAAGAACCACGGATTCGCCCGCGCGACCCTGGAGGTGAGGCCATGAGCCCGGAGCAGGAGCGGAGGGCCACGTTGCCGAAGGCGAAGCGCGAAGGGTGGGCGCCCATGAGCCCGGAGCCTAAGCCTCGGGGCCGGGAGGCCGGGAACACGGCGCGCCCCTTCTGGAAGTCGATCCTGGGCCGCCGGCCCCTCGCGGCCCTCGTGCTGCCCCTGGCCCTGGTGGGAATCTCCGCCTCCCGCATCCCCTGGGAGGACTTGACGGAATCGGACTGGATCTACTCCCTGGCCACGCGCTTCGCCTCCGTGGACGGCCATCGGGTCCACTACCCCACGCCCCCCGCGGAGCTGGCCAAGCTCCTGGAGGGCCGCCAGGAAAGCGCGGCCCTGCGCCACCTGGCGGAGGCCCGCCTCGCCCTGGGGGATCGCAGGGGGGCCCTGGGGGCCATGCAGAAATGGGCGGAGGCGGAAGGGGCCGAGGCCTGGGCGGAAACCGCCCGTTGGGCGGCCTCCCACCAGGACATGGGAGCGGCCTTCGGGGCGGCGGAGCGGGCCCTGCCGGGCCTCGAGCCGGAGGCCCGGC
>CAYSXG010000334.1:0-4269 GCA_964434895.1 uncultured Solibacteraceae bacterium
GGCCGAGGCGGCCCAACCCCAGGGCCCCCAGGCCGCGGCGCCCCTCCTGGACGCCCTCAGGGCCGATCTGCACGTGCACCGGCAGCTCATCGTCCTCTTCGCCGACGAGGCGGGGCTCCAGGGAGCGGCCCGCGCCCGGGCCCTGGAAGCGGGCCACCGCCTCCACCATGACCGCCGGGAGGTGGCCCATCACCTGGGCTTGGCCCTGCTGCGCCTGGGCGCCACACCCGCGCCTCAGCGGGACCCCGTGATCGCCGCCCTCCTGGACTGGATGGAGGGGGACCGGGATCTGCTGCCCCTGGACCGCCTGGCCTTCCGGGACGCCCTGCGCCTGCTGGACCACGCCTTGAAGACCGACGGGAGCCTCCAGGGCGCCACCCTCCGGACCCGCCTGGCCCAGGACCTGGCGGAGGTGGACCGGGTGGAGACCCAGGTGGAAGCGGAATACCGCGCCGCCTTCGGCCCCGGCGCCCCGCCCGCCCGCCGACGGAAGGCCTGGGAGGCCTACGTGCGGACCCTCCAGGCCCGGCTCCCCCTGACGGACCTCCTGAAGCCACTGCCCCACCCCGCGGAGTCCCTCCAAGGCAGCGGCGAGATCAACGGCACGGAGCTGCCGGACCACGTGCCCGTCCTCAGCTTCGACGACGGTCCCCACCGGATCTACACCGAGGAGATCAAGACCCTGCTCCAGCAGCTGCGGGCGCCCGCCCTCTTCTTCCAGGTGGGCCGCAACCTGGGTGCCGTGGACGGGGCCGGCCACCCCCGCCTCGGCCCCCTGGCGGAGATCACCGAGGGCCTCGCCCAGGCGGGCTTCGTGGTGGGCAACCACAGCTACACCCACGCCCAGCTCAGCAAGGAGGCGGGGGCGCCCCTGGACCTGGAGATCCGGGAAACCGACCAGCTCCTGCAGGCCCTCCCCGGGGTCCACAGCCACCTCTTCCGCTTCCCCTACGGGGCCCGCACGGGCCTCCAGCTGGAGGCCCTCCGCCCCTACGGCCTCCGTTCCGTGCTCTGGAACATCGATAGCCTGGATTGGGCCGACCCCGTCCCCGCCTCCGTGGCGGATCGCGTCCTCAAGCTCGTCGCCCACGAGCGCCGGGGGATCCTCCTCTTCCACGACATCCACGACCGGGCCGGGACGGTGCTGCCCGCCCTCATTCCCCGCCTGAGGGCCGAGGGCTATCGCTTCGCGAGCCTGGACGCCGAAGGACGGCTGGTCCTACCCGAGCCATGATCCTGATTCCCGGAGCCCCCATGCGCCTCCTGCCCCCCGTCCTCCTCTGCCTGGCCGCGGCCCCCCTCGCCGCCCAGACGCCTATGGCGACCCTCGAACAGGAGCTGGTGGCTCGTCACGGCGAGGCTTCCCGGGCGCGGATCCAGCGGGGTTTGCGGCAGTGCGCGGCCCTTTGGCGACAGGAGGACGGGGACCTGGCGGCCTTCGCCCGCGCCCACTTCATCGCGGACCCCGCGGAGCTGGAGGAATGCTTCGCCCGCCTCGAGGCCCTGATGGAAAGCCTGGACGGCCACGTCCACGAGATCGGGCGGGACTTCCGCCGCCAGTCGGATCTCGACCTCGGCCCCATCCGGCCCTACGACGAGATCCTGGCGGGCTTCGACGCCGGAGCCCACCTCTCGGACGATTTCTTCGCGAACAAGCTGGCCTTCGTGGTGCTGCTCAACTTCCGCCAGACGGACCTGGCGGCGCGGCTGAAGGAGGGCCCGGGCTGGACCCGGCGTCAGTGGGCCGAGGCCCGCCTGGTGGAGCGCTTCTCCCGCCGGGTGCCGGCGGAGGTGAACCAGGCGGTGGCCGAGGCCGCCGCGGAGGCGGACCGCTACGTCGCCGGCTACAACCTGTGGATGCATCACGTGCTCTCCCCCGAGGGGAAGCGCCTCTTCCCGGCGAAGCTGCGCCTGCTCTCCCACTGGAACCTGCGGGACGAGATCAAGGCGGAGTACAGCGAGGGCGAAGCGGGCCTCCCCAAGCAGCGGACGATCCAGCGGGCCCTGGAGCGCATCGTGGACCAGAGCCTCCCCGCGGTGGTGGTGGACAGCCCCTGGGTGGACTGGAACCCCTTCACCAACGAGGTGGCCCCCGCCGCCTCCGCGGACGGCGACGGCAAGGCCCCGGAGCGCCTGAACCTTTCCCCCGCCCCGGAACCGGATCGCCGCTACGAGGTGCTGCTCCGGGACTTCCGGGCCGTGAAGCGCATCGACCCCCACAGCCCCACCGCGCCGACCCACGTCGCCCGCCGCTTCGAGGAGGACCGCCAGCTGCCCGAGCCCCGGGTGCGCGCGATGCTCGAAGCGGTGCTCGGCAGCCCCCTCGTACCTCGGGTGGCGAAGCTGATCGAGGCGCGGCTGGGGCGGAAACTGGAGCCCTTCGATATCTGGTACAACGGCTTCCGCCCTCGGGGCGCGATCTCCGAGGCCCAGCTGGACGCCCTCACGCGCAAGCGCTTCCCCACGCCCGAGGCCTACAAGGCGCAGATCCCGGCCCTGCTGGAGGGCCTGGGCTTCACGCCGGAGCGGGCGGCCTTCTTCGCCTCCAAGATCGACGTGGACCCCGCCCGGGGCAGCGGCCACGCCATGGGGGCCCAGCGCCGGGCCGACAACGCCCACCTGCGCACCCGCGTGGGCCGCGAGGGCATGGACTACAAGGGCTTCAACATCGCGGTCCACGAGATGGGTCACAACGTGGAGCAGGTCTGCAGCCTGAACCTGAACGACCACACGCTGCTTTCCGGCGTGCCCAACACGGCCTTCACCGAGGCCCTGGCCTTCGTTTTCCAGAACCACGACCTGGAGCTGCTGGGCCTGGCCCGGCCCGACGCCCAGGCCAAGGCCCAAAAGACCCTCAACGATTTCTGGGCCACCTTCGAGATCGCCGGCGTGGGGCTCGTGGACATGGGCGTGTGGCAGTGGATGTACACCCATCCCGACGCCACCCCGGCCCAGCTGCGGGAGGCCACGCTGCGCATCGCCAAGGACGTGTGGAACCGCTACTACGCCCCGGTCTTCGGCCAGCGGGACTGCGTGCTGCTGGGGGTCTACAGCCACATGATCCACAGCTTCCTCTACCTGCCGGACTACCCCCTGGGCCACCTCATCGCCTTCCAGATCGAGGAACACCTCGAAAAGGGCGGCCGCCTGGGGGCGGAATTCGAGCGCATGGCCCGCCAGGGCCGCCTCACGCCGGATCTCTGGATGGTCGGGGCCACGGGAAGGCCGGTGGGGCCCGAGGCCCTTCTGGAAGCCACGGCCCGGGCCCTGGAGGCCGCGAAATAGGGGTCCATGGGGTATCCTGTCCCCATGCGAACGTACTACGCCGGCCAGGACCTGGACGCCCCCTGCGGGCGCTGCAAGCAGGAGACCCGGCACCGCGTCATGACCCTCACCAACGGGGTCCCCGAAAAGCTCATCTGCGCCACCTGCAACTCCATCCACAAGTTCCGGGTGGAGAAGCCCAGCCGGCCCGAGACGTCCGTGCGGGTGGCCCGGGGCCCCGCCAGCGTCGGGGCCCCCAAGCCCAAGCCGGCCGCCAGCCCCAATCGCCTCCCGGAACTGAAGGCTCCCGACCCGGCCTGGGGGGTCGCCCAGCCCTACACGCCCGCCACGCGCTTCGAGGAGGGCCAATGGATGGACCACCCCGCCTTCGGCCTGGGCAAGGTGCAAAAGCGCCTCGGGAAGAAGGTGGACGTGCTGTTCCGGGAAGGCCTGAAGACGCTCATCAGCGCCTGAACTAGACTTTCCGGATGGCCCAACCTCGTCTCACCGCCGCCGGCGGCCTCGCCGCCCTCCGCTACGTCCTCCGCAAGGGGAAGGAAACCGGCTTCTGGCGCCTCTGGACGCGGCTGCGCTCCCACAACGCGTGCAAGACCTGCGCCCTGGGCATGGGGGGCCAGAGGGGCGGCATGGTCAACGAGGCCGGCCACTTCCCCGAGGTGTGCAAGAAGGGCGTCCAGGCCATGGCCGCGGACCTCCAGGGAGCCATCCCCGAAGCCTTCTTCCGGGAGACCCCCCTGGCCCGCCTCGCCTGGCTCACGCCCAAGCAGCTGGAGGATCTCGGGCGCCTGGCCTTCCCCCTCCTGGCGGGCCCCGGGGACACCCACTACCGGCGCATCTCCTGGGAGGAGGCCCTGGACCGCTGCCCCGCCGCCTTCCGGGAGGCCCCGCCCCAGGAGCCCTTCGTCTACGCCTCGGGCCGGGCCAGCCACGAGGCCGCCTTCCTCCTCCAGCTCATGGCGCGGGCCTACGGCACCTCCACCCTCC
>CAYSXG010000335.1:0-1908 GCA_964434895.1 uncultured Solibacteraceae bacterium
GGGTGGTTCCTGGTGTGGGCCCCAGGTTCGCCGCTGCCCGACGGAGGAGGGCCTGAGGCTCCACCACTGCAAGCGGGCCATCGCCCATCAGAGCACCCTGGGGCGTACGGAAGCCCTTTGGGATCCCCGGGACGCGGCCATGCCACGGGAAGCATGGGAGGCTCGCTTTCCGGGAGGGGAGCCCTCCATCGCCACGGCCACGAAGGCCCTGCAGGAGCACCTCGCCTCCTGGAGCATCCACTGGGGTGGATGGGTGTATTCGCGACCCCTGGGCCTGGAAGGGCAGGATATGAACGCACTGCTGCGCGCCCGGGTGGAGGCCGCCCTGCCCTTCCGCTACGGGGAGGTCCGGCCGGAGGTCCGCCGGCGCGTGGAACACGAGCTGGACCTCATCGAGCGACTCGGGTTCCCGGGCTACTTCCTGCTGGTGGAGGATCTGATCAAGGGGGCGGATCCCGGCCGCAAGGTGCAGATCTGCGGCCGGGGCAGCGGCGCCGCGTCGATCGTCAGCTACCTCCTCAGCCTGAGCAACGTGGACCCGGTGGGGACCCAGCTCCTCTTCGAACGCTTTCTCACCGAGAACCGCAAGGACCCGCCGGACATGGACATCGATTTCGCGTGGGACGAGCGGGACGGCGTGATCGCCTCCGTCTTCGAGCGCTACGGGCGGGATCGGGTGGCCATGGTGGCCAACCACGTCTTCTTCAAGCCCAGGAGCGCGCTGCGGGCGGTGGCCCAAGCCTACGGCCGGCCCGAGCACGAGATGAAGGCCATGAGCCAGCGGGTCCGGGGATGGGAGGGGGGCCTGGACGGGCTTCAGGAGGACGATCCCTGGTGGGCCATCGTCCGGTGGGCCCGGAGCCTGGTGGGGCATTTCCACCAGTTTTCGGTACATCCGGGCGGGGTTGTGATCACGGCGGAGCCGCTGTGGAAGCACGTGGCCTTCCAGCCCGCGCCGGCCAAGGAGGGCGTGTCGATCACGAGCTGGGACAAGGAGGGGGTGGAGAACTACGGCCTCGTGAAGATGGACCTCCTCGGCAACCGCAGCCTGGCGGTGATCCGGGACGCCTACGCGGCCCTGGGTGGGGCGCCAGCCGGGATCGGGGAGGCGAGCCGCGGGGACCCGGCCACCCAGGCCCTGCTCGCCCGGGGCGACAGCATCGGGGTCTTCTACGTGGAGAGCCCCGCCACGCGCCAACTCCAGCAGCGGGTGGGGAAGGGGGACTTCGAGAGCCTGGTGATCCACAGTTCCCTCATCCGGCCCGCCGCCTACCGCTGGGTGGACCGGTACGTGAGGAGGGCCCGCGGCGACGAGGCCTACCAGCCCTCCGCCCCCGTCTTCGAAAAGCTGCTCTCCGAAAGCTACGGCGTGCTGGTCTACCAGGAGGATGTCCTCCGGGTCTGCGTGGAACTCGCGGGATGGAGCTACGCGGAGGCGGACAAGCTGCGCAAGCTCCTGGGCCGGCCCGATTGCATGGCGCGCCTGCCCTCCTTCGAGGCCGCCTTCCGCGAAGGCTGCGGCCGGCAGGGCGTGGCCCCCGCCGTCGCCGAGGAGGCCTGGGACATGATCCGCACCTTCCAGGGCTACTCCTTCTGCAAACCCCACTCCACCAGCTACGCGCAGGTGAGCTTCGAAAGCGCCTGGATCAAGCCCCACCACCCGGCGATCTTCTTCGCCTCCGTCAGCTCGAACCAGGGCGAGGCGCGGGTGCGGTGGGGATTGGGGAAGGTACCCATGTAGGCGACGTCGCAGGCGTACTCCGGCTCCCCGGGGGCATAGTAGCGGTCGAACTCGGTCGCCGGGGCGAGGAAGCGGGCTCGGGACGCTCCGACCCCCTCCGCGAAGCGCTCCATCCAGCCGGGGACGCAGAAATAGGTGAGGTCTGTCCCCGGGTCCTTCCCTGCCCC
>CAYSXG010000335.1:1918-4252 GCA_964434895.1 uncultured Solibacteraceae bacterium
CTCGAACCAGGGCGGATACTACC
Source organism: uncultured Solibacteraceae bacterium (assembly GCA_964434895.1). GTDB lineage: Bacteria > Acidobacteriota > Holophagae > Holophagales > Holophagaceae > CAYSXG01. The sequence continues at coordinate 1,942 of CAYSXG010000335.1, forward strand.
CGGCCATCGCCTACCTCGGGGACGCGCGACGGCACCGCCTCGTGGTCCGCGGGCCGGACGCGAACGCCTCCGCATGGGCCTACCGGGCGGAGGGGGAGGGGGCCCTTCGGGTGGGGCTCATGGCGATCAAGGGGGCCATCGAGGGCGAAGTGCGCGGGCTGCTGGCTAACCGGGAGCGGGAGGGGCCCTTCGAGGGCCTGGAAGGACTGTTGGCGCGGGTGCCCCTCTCCTTGCCGACGGTGGAGGCCCTGGGGTCCGCGGGGGCCTTCGACGCCTTTTCGCCGGACGGGGACCGCACGCGCCTGCTCTGGGCCCGTTTGGGCGGGGTACCCCCGGGCCTGCGGCCGAAGCCCACGGACCCCTTCGACCGCGCGGACCTGGAATTGGAGACCATGGGGATCACCCTGGAACTGCACCCCGCGGCCCTGGCCAGGGTACGGAAGAGCGGGGGTCCCCAGCGGGCCGGGGACGTGCAGGTCGCCGGGAGGAAGCTCTCCTTCTGGGCCCTGGTGGTGGCGGACAAGGTGGTCCCCACGGAGCGCGGCGAGCCCATGCAGTTCCTGACCCTGGAGGATGAGACCGGGCTCTGCGAGTGCGTGGCCTTCCCGCCGGTGATCCGGCGGCGTCCCTTCCGGGTGGGGGAGATCCGGCTCGTGCGGGGCCGCAGCACCCGGCAGGACGGCCTGGCGGTGCTGGAGATCGAGCCGGGATAGTTTGAACCGAGCCTCCCGGGGCCTTCGATACACTGGGGCTTTTCGCGGGGGATGGCATGTCCAAGCTCGTCTACGCCTTTGGGGCCGACCGCAACGAGGGTGGCGCCGCCCTGCGGGACCTGCTGGGCGGCAAGGGCTGCAACCTTGCGGAAATGGCCGGCCTGGGTATTCCGGTGCCCCCGGGCTTCACGCTCACCACCGAGGTCTGCGGCCGCTACTACGCCGAGGGCCGGAGGCTACCCGCAGGCCTCGACGCGCAGGTGATGGAGGCGCTCCGATGGCTCGAAGGCGCGCGGGGCCTGGGCTTCGGCGACGAGGCGAGCCCCCTGCTCGTTTCCGTGCGCAGCGGGGCCCGCGTCTCCATGCCCGGCATGATGGATACGGTGCTCAACCTCGGCCTCAACGACCGCACGGTCCGAGGCCTGGAGAAGGCCAGCGGCAACGCCCGCTTCGCCTGGGACAGCTACCGCCGCTTCATCACGATGTACAGCGACGTGGTGCTCGGGGCCCACGCCAGCCAGTTCGAGGCGGCCCTCGAAAGGCTGAAGGAGCGCGCCGGGAAGCAGGTCGATACCGAGGTGACGGCGGAGGAGTGGCGGGCCCTGGTGGAGGAGTTCAAGGACATCGTCCTCGAGGAGACCGGGGCCCCGTTCCCCCAGGACCCCCTGGACCAGCTCTGGGGCGCCATCCGTGCGGTCTTCGAGAGTTGGAACACGCCGAGGGCCGTCACCTATCGGCGCATCCACCGCTTCGACGACGCCTGGGGCACCGCCGTCAACGTACAGAGCATGGTCTTCGGCAACATGGGCGACGACTGCGGCACCGGCGTGGCCTTCACCCGGGACCCCGCCACCGGGGCGAAGGTCTTCTACGGCGAGTACCTCATCAATGCCCAGGGGGAGGACGTGGTGGCCGGCATCCGGACGCCCCAGCCGATCACCGAAGCCCAGGCGCGGGGCACGGGCCTGCCGAGCCTGGAGGCCCTGATGCCGACGACCTTCCAGGAACTCGACGCCACCTGCCAGCGCCTGGAGCGCCACTTCAAGGAGATGCAGGACATCGAGTTCACCCTTGAAAAGGGCAGGCTCTACCTGCTCCAGACGCGGACGGGCAAGCGCACGGCCATGGCCGGCATCCGCATCGCCCTGGACATGGCGAAGGAGGGCCTCATCGACGCGGGGACGGCCCTCCAGCGCGTGGACGCCGATAGCCTGAGCCAGCTGCTGGCGCCGGTCTTCGATCACCGGGAAAAGGAGCGCCTGCGCGCCGAAGGCAGGCTGCTCACCAAGGGGCTGAACGCCGGTCCCGGGGCCGCCACCGGCCGCATCGCCCTGACGGCCGAGGAGGCCGAAAGCATGGCGAAGAACGGGCCCGTGGTGCTGGTGCGCACGGAGACGAGCCCCGAGGACATCGCGGGTATGGTGGCGGCGCAGGGCATCCTCACGGCCAGGGGAGGCATGACCTCCCACGCTGCCGTGGTGGCCCGGGGCATGGGCAAGCCCTTCGTGTGCGGCGCATCGGCCCTGCAAATCGACGGGGAGGCCCGCACGGTCGTCGTCAACGGGACGTTGCTGAGGGCCGGCCAGGGCTGGAGCCCC
>CAYSXG010000336.1:0-4246 GCA_964434895.1 uncultured Solibacteraceae bacterium
CCTCGCCTGCCTCGCCGTCCGACTGGGGTCGATTTCCTACGCCCTGAGGCTGGACCGGGTCTCCGGCGTGGAGCGGGGGCGCCGGATCCTTCCCTTGCCGGGCTCGCCGCCGGCCCTGATGGGCGTGGCGGGGGTGAGGGGCCAGCTGGTGCCGGTGTTCAGCCTATCGACCCTGCTGGGGGCCGAGTCCGGGGCAGGGGAGGCCCGGTGGCTGGCCCTGGTGGACCGGGAGCGGCCCCTGGGCTTCGCCTTTCCCTCCCTGGAGGCCTACCTCCGGGCCCGGGCCCAGGACCTCCGCCCCCTGGAGGGCGCCTCCACGAAGGCCTGGCTCCAGGGCTACCTGGATACGGAGACCGGCAGCCTGCCCGTGGTGGACCTGGGCCGCCTCGCGAAGTTCCTCGTCAAGGACACCGGGCCGCAGGCCCCCTAACGCTGAAGGAGTGACGATGGCCAGGGAATGGAGCTTCGGGCAGAAGGTGGGCTTCGGCTTCACGGCGGTGTTGGCGCTCACGATGGGCATGGGGCTCCTGGCGGTGCTGGCCGTGAGGGCCGTGGTGGGCCGGATGGACCACACGCTCACGGTCTATGCCCGCAACGCCGTGGCGGCGGAAAGGCTGGACTCCGCCGCCGAGCGCAAGGCCTCCGCCTCGCGGGGCTACCTGATCCATCCGCAGGAAAGCCACCTGGCCGCCATGAGGGCGGCGCGGGAGGAGTTCCTGGGGATCCTGCGGGGCCTTCGGGCCCAGTCGCCCGCGGACCCGCTGCTCGCCGCCATCGAGCAGAAGGAGCGCGCCCACCAGGAGGCGATGGACCTGCTCCTGGAAGCCCGGCGGACCGAAACGAAGCTGGAGCGCCTCGGCCTGCGCTTCGAGGCCGAGGTGCGGCCCCACATGGACGATCTGCGCCAGAGCATCGGCCGCTACGGGGAGCAGGAATCCGCCCAGCTGGAGGCGGCGCGCCGCGCCGCGGCGGACTACGCCGGGGGGGTGAGGAATCTGGCGGGCCTGGCCACGGGCGCGGCCCTGGTCCTGGCCCTCTCCGCGACGGTCCTGCTGGCCCGCCTGCTCAAGCGGCAGATCGGCTCCGCGGTGCAGCACATCCAGAGCTCCTCCTCGGAGCTGCAGACCGCGGCGAACCAGCAGGCCACGGGCTCCAAGGAGCACGCCACGGCCATGAACGAGATCACCGTCACCATCCAGGAGCTCCTGGCCACCTCCCGCCAGATCGCCGAGAGCGCCCAGCGCGTGGCCAAGATCGCCGAGGACACGGCCTCCTCGGCCCAGACCGGGGGCCAGACCCTCCAGAAGGCCCAGGACGCGGTGACCATCATCAAGCGGCAGGTGGACCAGATCGTGACCCACATGACCGACCTGGGGCGGAAGTCCCAGCAGATCGGGGGCATCCTGGAGCTCATCAACGAGCTGGCCGAGCAGACCAACATCCTCGCCATCAATGCCACCATCGAGGCCTCCGGGGCCGGGGACCAGGGCCGGCGCTTCGCCGCGGTGGCCGACGAGATCCGGAAGCTGGCGGATCGGGTGGGGGGCTCCACCAAGGAGATCCGGGCCCTCATCGACGAGGTCCGCGCCGCGGTGCACACCACGATCATGGCCACGGAAAGCGGCTCCAAGGCCGTGGACGCCGGGAGCCGGCAGTTCGGCGAGGTGGCCCAGGCCTTCCACCAGATCTCCGGGCTCGTGGGGACCACCACCGAGGCCGCCCGGGAGATCGAGCTGAGCACCAAGCAGCAGTCCACGGCGGTGGAGCAGGTGAACACCGCCACGGCCAACGTGGCCCAGGCGGCCAAGGAGTCCGAGACCAGCGCGGTCCAGACCGTCCAGACCGCCTCGGACCTGGCCCGGCTCTCCCATGATCTCGCGCGGCTGGTGCAGCCGCAGGCGGCGGGCTGAGCCGTGGCCAAGGACCCCTACAAGTACTTCCGCATCGAGGCCCGGGAGCTCATCGACGGGCTGGGCCAGGGCCTTCTGGAGCTGGAGAAGGGGGGCCCCGGCCGGGACCTGGCGAACCGCCTGCTGCGAGGCGCCCACACCCTCAAGGGGGCCGCGCGGGTGGTGCGGCAGGCGGAGATCGCCGAAGCGGCCCACCGCTTCGAGGACCTCTTCATCCCCTTCCGCGACGCGGAGGGGCCACCCCCCCGAGGCTGCGTGGACGAGCTCTTCCAATTGGTGGACCGGATGATGGCGGCCCTGAACGCCCTGGACCCCCAGGAGCCCGCCGCCGGGGCGCCCTCGGAGGCGGAGGTCCGGGAGGACGCCTTCCGGACCATCCGCGTCCAGGTGGAGGAGCTGGACGGCCTGCTGGACGGCATCGGCGAGGCCGGTGTGGGCCTCGCGGCCCTGCGGGGGGGCCTGGCGGAGGTGCAGGAGGCCCTGGGGGCGGCGAGGTCGTTGGGGGACCTGCTTTCGGCATCGACGGAGGCCGGCCTGCCCCTGGCGCGGGCCCGGGCCCTGGCGGCCAAGGTGAGGACGGGGCTGGAGCGGGGCCTTCGGGATCTGGATCCGCCCGCGGAAAGGGTGGACCAGGAGCTCGTGCGGGCCCGGGACACGGCCCAGCGCATGAGGCTGCTCCCGGCGGGCACCATCTTCGCCACGCTGGAAAGGGCGGCCCGGGACGCGGCCCGCTCCCTCCAGAAGGAGGTCCGCTTCGAAGCCTCCGGCGGGGAGAACCGCCTGGACGCCCACGTGCTCGGCGGGGTTCAGGACCTCCTCCTTCATCTGGTCCGCAACGCGGTGGCCCATGGGGTGGAGCCGCCCTCGGAGCGGGTCGCCGCGGGCAAGGCCCCCGCCGGGGCCCTGCGGGTCCTGGTGGAGCGCCGGGGCCAGAAGCTGCGCTTCCTATGCCAGGACGACGGGCGGGGCTTCGATCTGGATCGGATCCGGAGCGCCGCCCTGCGCCGCCACCTGGTCTCCCCCTCCGAGGCCGCGGCCCTGGACCTGGACCACGCCCTCCGCCTCTTCGCCCGAGGGGGGGTGAGCACCTCGGAGCGTCCGGACGAGATCTCCGGCCGGGGCATCGGCCTGGAGGCCGTCGCCTCCATCGCCGGGCGGCTCAAGGGGGAACTGCGGGCCCGCAGCGAGGCCGGGCGGGGCTCCAGCCTGGAGGTGGAAGTCCCCCTTTCCCTGGCCTCCATGCCGGCCCTGGTGGTGGAATCCGCCGGGCAGCCGGCCTCCATTCCCCTGGACTCGGTGCGCACCGCCCTGCGGGTGGCCTGCGGCGACTTCATCCACTCCGCCGAAGGCCCTTCGATCCCCTTCGAGGACCGGGCCATCCCCTTTCTCCCCCTTTCGCTGCTGTTGGACCAGGCCTCCCCCCGGGACCTGGGGCGCGAGGCCTGGTCGGCGGTGGTGGTCCAAGCTCAGGACCTTCCGGTGGCGGTGGGCGTGGACCGCATCCTGGGCACCGCCGAGGTGGTGATGAAGCCCCTGCCTTCCGCCGTGGGGGCCGTGCGCTGCGTCGCGGGGGCCTCCTTCTATCTCGAGGGGAACCCGCGCCTCGTCCTGGGTCCCGCCGGGGTGGCCGAGGCCCTGTTCGCTCGCCGGGTCGGGCCCCTGGAGGCCGGGATCCCCGAGCATCCCCGGGTGCTGGTGGTGGACGACTCCCTGACCACCCGGATGCTGGAGCAGAGCATCCTGGAATCCGCCGGCTACGAGGTGGACGTGGCGGTCTCCGGCGAGGAGGGGCTGCGGAAGGCCCGGGAAAAGGCCTACCGGATCATCCTCGTGGACGTGGAGATGCCGGGCATGGACGGCTTCGAGTTCGTGGCGCGGGTCACCGCCGACCCCGCCCTCGGCCACGTCCCCTGCATCCTGGTGACCTCCCGGGACGCCCCGGAAGACAAGCGGCGGGGCGCGGCGGCTGGGGCTCGGGCCTACATCGTGAAGAGCGAGTTCGACGAATCGGGCTTCCTCGCCAAGATCGAGGACCTCATCCGGTAGCGCCATGGCCAAGATCCGCGTGCTCGTCGCCGAAGATTCCCTGACCGTCCGCCGTCACCTGGTGGAGGTGCTGGGTCTGGATCCGGACCTGGAAGTGGTGGGGGAGGCGGAGGACGGCCGCAGGGCCGTGGAGCTCTGCGAGCGCCTCCGGCCCGACGTGATGACCCTGGACATGATGATGCCGGCCCTGGACGGCCTCGCGGTTACCGAGCACGTCATGGCCTACTGCCCCAGGCCCATCCTCAGCGTGTCGGCCTCCACCAACCGCGGGGAGCTGTTCAAGACCTACG
>CAYSXG010000337.1:0-4245 GCA_964434895.1 uncultured Solibacteraceae bacterium
GGCGGGGCTTCCCAGGAAAGGCCGCCGGGCGCCTGGGCCTCATCGGAGCGCGGATCCACCGGGTGGGCGACATCGTGCGCCGCCTCCTGGACATGACCCGCCGTCCCCAGCTCATCCGCGCAGAGATGGACCTGGGGGCCTTCCTGCTGGAGCTGCAGCAGCTCTGGGCGCCCACCATCGCCTCCCACCACGTCGAAGTGATGGTGAGCGTGCCCGAAGCCTGCATCCTCAGCGTGGACCGCAAGCAGATGGAGCAGCTCTTCCTCAATCTGCTCAACAACGCCATCGACGCGATGCCCAAGGGCGGCCGGGTGGAGATCAAGGGCCGGCACCTGCCGGGCCCGGAGGGCCTCTGGGAGCTGAGCTTCCGCGACGACGGCCAGGGCATCCCGGCCGGGGCCCTGCCGCAGGTCTTCAAACCCATGTTCACCACCAAGCCCGAGGGCAAGGGCACCGGCCTGGGCCTGCCCATCTGCCGCGAGATCGTCCGCAGCCACGGCGGCGAGATCCGCATCGAGAGCGCCGATGGACGAGGCACCACGGTGGTCTTCACCCTCCCGGAGGCGCGGGTCCCCACGGGGGTGAGCTGAGGGTTCGCCGAGCTCGAGCCCTAGACCTCAGTCGCCCTTGATCAGGCCCTTGATGCGGTCCAGGAGGCCATGCCCCTCCTTGGCGTGCACGCCCGGATCGGTCTCATCGTCCATGGAGAAATCCACAGGGATCATCACGGAAGGATCGATCTCGAGGGCCTTGCGGAAGCAGGCCCGGGCGTTGGAGGGAAACTCCTTGCGGTGGTAGAGCTCGCCCATGAGGACCCAGGGCTCGGCCTCATGGGGCCGCACCCGGGCCGCCGCCTGCAAGGCTTCGATCACGCGCGTGGACCAAGCCGGGTTCGCCATCCGCAGGCGTCCCAGCAGCAGCCAGGAGTCGTAGGAGCGCGGCGAGTCCCCATCCATCCGGATGGCCTCCTCCAGCATGCGGATGGCCTCGCTGGGCCGCCCCTGGAGCTCCAGGCTTTCGGCCTGCTTGAAGTAAGCCCGGGCCCTCTGCTGCGCCGTGGGTCCCTCGGGCACCGGGGTCTTGGGGGGGCCAGGCCCTTCCTCAGGCATGGCCTGGGCCACGACTTCGGGCGCGGGGGCGGGCTCCGCTGGCGGCACTTTGAGCTCGGGCTCGGGGGTCTCGAATTCGATGGTAGGCGGCGGGGGCCCCTGCGGCACGGGCTCGGGCTCCGGAGGCAGCACTGTCTGCAGCGGCGAGGGTCCCTCCGCCAGCTCCAATCCACCCAGGGTCCAACAGACCAGGACCAGTCGCGCGCACTCGGCCTCGTCCAGGCCGGTCATCGAGAGGATGGTTTCGTAGCTGACGGGTTCAGGGCTCAGCAGGGTCAGCGCGTAGGCCAGCTGCGGTGTGAGCGGCAGGTCGCTCATGGATTCCAGCAGGCCGTTGCCCGCCCGCCAGCGCCAGCGGCCCTCGGACTGCAGCTGCTCGGCCATCTGCTCCAGCGAGCTCATCTCCTCGAAGACCTTCCAGATCAGAAAGCGATGGTCGAGGGGGAACTGCAGGTCGGCTCCCAGGCTCTTATCCAGAGTCTGGGGCACCCAGCTGGTGTTGAGGACCGGATGTTCCAGCGCGTGGAGCATGATCGCCGCGAAGAGTTCGTGCAGGCGGCCATCCCGTTCCTGCTCGCTGAGCAGGCCCCACTGGACCACGCGGTCGCCCAGCCGGGCGTGCTTATCCGCCAGGACCTCCTGGAGGGCGGGATAGTCCAGGATGCCCAGGCGCAGAAGATAGTTGCCGAACTGCTCGCCGGCCGCGTCGCTGCGCAGGTAGCGCAGGTCGCCGTCCATGAAGTAGAGCTTCCGCGTGCCGTCGTACTGCTCCAGGATCAGTTCTCCCTCCGCCCGCTGCTGGTGCAGGCTCCCCAACATGGCTGGGAGGAAGGCTCGCGATCGGGGCTGGGACAAAGAGGGGGCTCCGGTGCTGGACAACACTGGCACTTTTCAGGCCAAGTCTCCAGTGCCTTCCTGCCCCCTTACCATTGGACTCCCCGCCGGGAGGAACTATCCTTGCTATCACTCCTTGGCAGGGTAGAGGTCGCCATGTTCGAAAAGCTTGGAAAATTTGAGATCAAGAAGGTACTTGGCCATGGAGCCATGGGCGAGGTCTACCTCGGCCTGGACCCCTCCATCGGACGCGAAGTGGCCATCAAGACCATCCTCCCCTCCGCCGCCCAGGGGGAGGACGCCAAGGCCCGCTTCGCCCGGGAGGCCAAGGCCGCCGGCGTGCTGAACCACCCCAACCTCGTGACCATCTACGAATTCGGCGAGGACCAGGAGGTCCTCTACATCGCCATGGAGTTCGTGAAGGGCCATGACCTGGAGGAGCTTTACCGGGACCAGAGCCTCACCCGGACCGAACTGCTGGAGGTCCTCGCCCAGGTCTGCGACGGTCTCGGCTTCGCCCACCGCAACCACATCGTCCACCGGGACATCAAGCCGTCCAATGTGCGGGTCCAGCGGGACGGCCGCCGCCTCCATGCCAAGGTCATGGACTTCGGCGTGGCCCGGGTGGGCAACTCGGACATGACGGCCACGGGCATGGTCATGGGCACTGTGAGCTACATGGCCCCGGAGTACATCAAGAGCGGCAAGCCGGATCCCCGCAGCGACCTCTTCGCCGTCGGCGTGATGCTCTACGAGGCCCTCAGCGGCCGCAAGCCCTTCTCGGGCGACACCACCCCCACGATCCTTTACCGCATCGTCCATGAGGCGCCGGAGCCCATCGACGCCGAATCCCTCCAGGGCATCAGCCCCTCCGTGCGCGCCGTGCTCGAGCGCGCCCTGGTGAAGGACCCAGACCAGCGCTTCCAGACCGCCGAGGAGTTCGCCAAGGCCCTGCGCTCCGCCACGGATCCCACCTGGCAGGGCCAGCTGGAAGAGGGCACGACGCTGCTCAAGGCCACGGGCGTGCAGGCCGGCACCGCCCCGACCGCCGCCGCCTCGATGCCCACCCCCACATCGGCTCCCACGGTGATGAATCTCGCCGCCAGTGGAACGGCGCCGGTGCCGGCGCAGGTCACCCCTGCGCCGTCCCGCGGCAAGGGCGGCCTCATCGCCGCGGCTGCCGTCCTCCTGGTGGCCGGTGGCGGCGGAGCCTGGTGGTACGCGCACCGCTCCGCGGCCCAGCCGCCTCAGCAAGCCGCGCTGAATCCGGCCTCCGCGCAGGCCGCCAACCCCCAGAGCGCCACACCGGCCAACGGCCAGAACACCGGCCAGCGTCCCGCCTCCCAGGGCGCCAAGGTCCCCGGCCTCCCGCCCGGCATCGGCGTCGGCCAGCCCATCCCCATGCAGCCTGCCCCCACCAAGAAGGAGGCCGCCCAGGTGGCGACCCCGCCCGGGACGAACCCCACCCCCGCCAAGCCGCCTCAGGGCGCCGAGCGATTCACGCAGGAGAACCTGGAGAAGATGGATGTGGCGCCCCGCATGAACTTGGGCAACGTCACGCTGAGTGAGGCCATCCAGAGCGTGGACAAGGACCCGAACCGGGCCGTCGAAGGCTTCAAGCAGGCCATCAAGGCCGATCCCCAGAACGCCAACGCCTATGCGTGGCTGGGGGCCGTCCTCTACGAGCAGGGGCGCTACGCCGAGTTCGGCCAGACCCTGCGCCAAGCCCGCCGCAACGGGGTGCTCCCGCAGATGATGCGCAACGCCCGCTTTGCCGCCAAGTACCGCCACGCGCAGATGAACAACCGGCTGCCGGATGACGCCAACTAGGGCGAAAAGAACGGGAGCCGAATGACCAAGCCGCTGGATCCAGCCCCTCTGGAGGGGCGGCTGGGTTACCGATTCCGGGACCGCGCCCTCCTGGAGGAAGCCCTCACCCACGCCTCCCGCAGCCAAAGGGGCGGACGGGACAATCAGCGATTGGAATTCCTGGGCGACGCGCTGCTCAATCTCTGCGCCGCCCACCTCATCCACCGGGACCAGCCGGCCTGGGATGAGGGCGCCATGTCCAAGCTGCGTGGCCTCATGGTCTGCACCGAATCCCTTGTGGCCTGGTCCCAGGAACTGGGCATCCAGCTCCGCGGCGGGGGCGGGCGGGCCGCTCTGGGCCCCAAGTCCCTGGCAGACGGGATGGAGGCGCTGCTGGCGGCGGTCTACCTGGACGCGGGCGGCACGGAGGGCCGGGGACTGGCCGAGGTGCTGCGCCTGGTGGAAGGACGCTTCGGCCCCACCGTGCGCGGCG